>CALUYV010000007.1 GCA_944325095.1 Candidatus Gastranaerophilales bacterium
GCATGACCTATTTCATGAAAAACAGCCGTTCCGAATTTGTCAACATTTACAAAAATTCTATTTTTACCTGAGAAAAAACCTGCATTATTTCCATTCACATACGGAGCAAGAACTCTTTTTAAAGTAACCTTTTTTAATTTATTGAAAGACTCCTTCATTGGTATATTTTTTTCCTGCTGACTCAAAAAATCATTGTATAACTTTTGAATCTCTCGTGGAGTTTTATTTGAAAAATCAAGAATCTTAGTGCCGGTGTTTGAAGAACTTAATGCTTCGTCAATTGCAGCACGCAACTCGTTTTTATCCACATTAGTATTTAGATTTCTGACACCGTTCACATAGAGTCTGCCGACAGGTGTCATCGGTGCAAGAACAATAGCAGAAGCAGCGATGCCGGCTGTTGTAACAGCAGCCCCGCGGCGGGCAATCCCCGGTTTTTTATATTGAGTACCGTCATTTGTTGTAATAATTTTCATAAAGACCTTTCTTTTTCTACATATCAATTATATCCAGTTATAAAACATGAACAAAATAAATTTTGCGGGTTACATAGTTAAGATATGTAAAAATTTGACTAAATATTATATGTAAACTGCAAAAAGTTCCCCATCAGGTTTTCATTCCAAACCTGTACGGTTTCGGGCACTTCAAGAACGGTCGGGGTAAAGTTCCAGATATATTTAATATTTGATTTGACAATAAGATTTGCTGTCTTTTGCGCAAACATTCCCGGCACGGTAAGTATCGCAATTTCTGTTCCGTCACCGAGAACAGAATCCGGCAGAGAGTTTATATCAAGAATTTTTTTACCGTTAATTTCGGTACCGATTTTGCTTTTATCATTATCAAATAAACTGATTATATTTAATCCGTAACTTGTAAAATTATCATATTTCGCAAGTGCCATTCCGAGATTTCCCGCCCCGATTATATAGGCTTTTTTAGATTTTTCAAAACCAAGAGTTCTTTCTATTGAAGTTTTTAAATCTTGCACAATGTAACCGACTCTTGATTTGCCGGAATAATTCAAAAGATTAATATCTTTTCTCACCTGAGAATCATCTATGCGCAAAAGTGTTGCAATTTGTTTACTTGAAATATACTCTTTCCCTTCGTATATATAATCTCGTAAAATGCAGTGATAGAGCGTCAAACGGTTTATTACTTTTTCTGAAAAATATTTATCCATACAAATATTATACATAAAAGATAATAATTATTAATTTTAATGGTATAATTTTTGTATGAAACATATATTTGAACAAAAAGTTTATTATTCCGATACGGATTCATACGGAGTTGTCTGGCACGGCTCTTATTTAAGATGGCTGGAAATGGGCAGAATTGAATATTGCGAAGATCTTGGTTTAAACTTGATAGATTTGCAAAATCAGGATATAGTTCTTCCTGTTACAAATATGAACATCAAGTATAAAAGTTCCGCAAAACTTAATGATGATATTATTATTGAAACTGAAATTACGGAATTAAAAAGTTACAGCGTAACTTTCAAACAATTTATAAAGTCAAAAGAAACACTAAAAACCTTTGTGGAAGCAGATGTGGTTGTAGTAGCCATCAATAATGACGGAAAATTATACAGAAAACTTCCGGAAATTCTTTCCAACAAGTTTAATGAGGTTTTGAAATGTCCGGCACTCGTTTAAATAAATACATTGCCTCTTCAGGATTATGCTCCAGAAGAAAGGCTGATGAATTAATAGAAAGCGGAGTTGTAGTTGTTAACGGGAAAAAGATTAGTGAACCGGGATATCTTGTACAGCAAAAAGACAAAGTTTTTGTCAACAATAAACTCATTCATCCCGTAAAACACGAATATTACAGATTTTATAAACCTGCAGGATATATAACGACTGCAGACGATGAAAAAGGGCGCAAAACAATATATGACCTGCTGCCTGAAAATCTGCATCACTTAAAACCTGTCGGACGGCTGGATAAGGATTCAACAGGGCTTTTAATACTGACAAATGACGGGGATTTAATCAATGCACTTTCCCATCCTTCCGTAAAGGTTCCTAAAATTTACCGGGTAACAATTAATGGGAAAATAACCCAGAACGACATTGATACAATGTATAAAGGTATAGAAATTGAACCGGGCAAAATTGCATACGCTGAAGTTGATGTTCTGGAAATTGATTCAAATCACACGGTTATGGAAATCGTACTTTATCAGGGGCTGAACAGGCAGATAAGAAAAATGTTTGAACATCTGGGACATGAGGTAATTTCTTTGAAACGGACACAGCATGCAATATTAAATCTTGACGGGTTGAAACGAGGAGAATATAAACCGGTAAAACCGGGACAAATAAAAGATTTGAAAAACTTTTTAAACAGGATAACAAATAAAAATGATTAAATTTGCAATTACCGGCAATATTGCAAGCGGGAAAACCTCCGTTGAAGAAATATTATCAGAACATAATTATCCGGTTTTAGACACGGATAAAGTCTGCCACAAATTATTATTTGAATTGGACGAAATAAAAAACGAATTTAAAAATTTCGATGTTTTTGATGCAAATGGGGAAATCTCACGCGAAAAACTCGGACATCTTGTATTTGATAATGAGAAATTAAAACAAAAACTTGAAAATATATTATACCCGGTTGTACGAATTGAAATAGAAAAATTTTTCAAAAAAAATAAAAATAAGAAAGCGGCATTTGCGGCTGTTCCTTTATTATTTGAAGCAAAAATGGAGAGTTTATTTGACAAAATATTATTTATCTATTGTGATGATAAAATTCGGCTTAAACGGCTAATGGAAAGAAACAACTATGACAAAACCTATGCTCAAAAAAGATTAGATTCACAGATGGAACAAAGTTTAAAAATATCAAAATCAGACATAATAATAAATAATAATTCAGACAAAACAGCACTAAGGCAAGAAGTCGAGGATTTTATAAAAGAATTGTAAAAACTATTTGCAGAAAAAATTTTTCGGTGATAACATGAGATTTGTGAAGGGAGCAAAATGGAACACTGGACTTATAATTTAAACATATTAGGACATGGTGTAACAATTAATATGGATACATTAATTACAATGTGGTTTACTATGTTGATATTAATTGTTACGGCATTCATAACAACCAGAAATCTAAAAATGGTTCCGGGCAAATTGCAGTTATGCGCAGAAGGTGTAATTAAATATTTCAATAATATTGCAAAAGCAAGTATGGGAAATGACAATGCGCAAAAGCATATTGCAATAATTCTGACATTATTTATGTTTATCTTAACAGCAAACCTTGTGGGACAATTGCCGCTCAGGCTTATACACCTTGCAACAGGTGAATTTGCTTCCCCGAATAATGATATAAATATGACTGCTGCAATGGCAATTGTAGTATCTATATATTACATATTCTTTGGAGTAAAGAAAAACGGATTCAAATTCTTTTTCAAAGGTTTCAGTATTGACGGCATAATTATTACTCTGGTAGATTTGCTGGAAATATTTGTAAGACCGTTTTCGCTTGCACTTCGACTTTTTGCAAATATCCTTGCGGGCGAGTTGCTTGTGGCTACTTTTATAAGTTTATTTGCGCTGGTAATACCTTTGCCGTTTATGTTATTTGAATTATTCGTAGCATTAATTCAGGCTCTGGTATTTACGCTTTTGTCAACAACATATATATCAATGGCAATACAGGAAGAGTAGAACTTAAAAATAAAGGAGAGAATAAAATGGCATTAGAACAAACATTAGATTTAGCAAAATTAGGAGCAGGTATTGCAATCGGATTTGGTGCAATCGGCGGAGGTTTAGGTCTTGGTATAGCAACTAAAGGCGTATTGGATGCAATTGCAAGACAGCCGGAAATCAAAGACGAAGCATTCAAAAACTTCATTATCGGTGCCGGTCTTGCTGAAGCAACAGCAATTTACGCTTTATTTATCGCAATTATGCTGTTATTCAAATAAGGAATGTTTTAAATGATTGAATTCAATGCTACATTCATAATTGCAATGCTGAGTTTTGTAATATTCATATTGATAATGAATGCAATCTTTTATCAGCCTGTACTAAACATCATCAGGAAAAGAGAAGATTACATACAGTCTAACTATGAAGATTCCGCAAACAGCGAAAAAAATGCAAAACAAATAGATGAAGATAGAGATAAACAGATTAACTCCGTTCAAACAAAGTGCAGAAAAGAGTTTTATACAGCAGTTAATCAATTGCAGGAAAATGCTGCAGGTAAAATAAAAGATGCAAAAGAAAGCAGCAAAAATGCAATATTGAACGAAAAGAGCAGATTATCTCAGGAAGAAGCGGTTTTGCAGCAAAAATTGCAAAGCAGTGTTGTCGAGGATTTGGCAAATTCAATCACCGAAAAACTGTTGAATGCAAATAAAGTTCATATTAAACAATAAGAGTAATAAAAGATGCAGGAAATTATTTCTATATTAAAAACATTAGCAGAATCAAATACCATAAATTTTATCATAATGGTAACATTGCTCTGGGTAATCGTAAAAAAAATACGGCTTGGAGAATTGTTTGAAAATGCTTCTGAAAAAATCCATAAAAATATAGAAACCTCTGAACAAACAAAACAAAAAAGCAGAGAAACTCTTGAATTAAGCAAAAAGAGGATGGAAAATCTACCGGAAGAAATTGCTTCGCTAGAAAAGACCTCAAGAAACAAAATTCAAGCATTTGAAGATAAAATAAAAAGAAATACAGAGCAGACAATTTCCGATATAAATAAATCAATAAAACGGGTAATGGATATCGAAGAGAAAAAAGTATCAAATATTATTACCCAGAAAACATCGAAAGACTCAATTGAACTTGCAAAAAACAAGATTATTGACATACTGAACAAAAATCCGGACTTGCATAATCAATTTATACAGCAGAGTTTGGATGAATTAGATAAGGTTAATATACAATGATAAAAACTTCCGTAATTTCAAAAAACTATGCAAAAGCATTAATAGAAGCAGCAGGAGAAACCGGTGAATATACAAAATATTACAGCCAGTTGGAAGATGTTTTAAATACTCTTGAAAATTCTCCGGATTTGCAGATTGTTATGGCAAATTCTGCGATTGCAGTTTCTAAAAAAATTGAAATTATAAACGAAATTTTTGAAAATAAAATAGACCGAAAATTATTGAATTTTTTAAAAATTCTGATACGCAAAAACAGATTTAATGAAATAGAGGCAATTAAAGAAATTTTTGAAGATGAAATTTCTAAACTTTCAAACAAAACAAAAGTTGAAATAACCTCGCCGATAGAATTAAATTTTGAAAACAAAACGGCTATTTTATTTAAACTTGAACATAAATTAAACTGCGAAGTAATTCCGGTATGGAACATTGACGAAAAACTCATTGCAGGATTAATCTTCAAGATAGGTGATTGCGTAATAGATACAAGCGTAAAAACCAAATTAGAAACATTAAGCAGCGAAATTAACAGGTAAGGGGGCAGTATGGTATTAATACAACCTGAAGAAATAAGTTCAATAATAAAAGATAAAATTGACAACTATGAACTTCAAACAGAAGTTGCAAACACCGGTACGGTTCTGGAAATCGGCGACGGTATAGCAAGAATTTACGGTTTGCGCAATGTTATGGCAAGCGAACTTGTTATGTTTGAAAACGGCGAAGGTACTCTCGGTATTGCAATGAACCTTGAAGAAGATAATGTCGGGGTCGTAATACTCGGAGAATATACAAATATTAAAGAAGGAACGGTTGTTAAAACCACCGGAAAAATCGCATCAGTTCCGGTAGGCGAAGGTCTAATCGGAAGAATTATTGACCCAACAGGCAAACCGCTTGACGGAAAAGGCGAATACAAATATTCAAAAGTTCGTCCTATTGAGCGAGTTGCACCGGGTATTGTAACAAGAAAATCCGTTCACGAGCCTTTAAAAACAGGTTTAACAGCAATTGATGCGTTAACACCGATTGGCAGAGGTCAAAGAGAACTGATTATCGGCGACAGACAAACCGGAAAAACCGCAATTGCAATAGATACAATAATCAACCAGAAAGGTAAAGATGTTATATGTATCTATGTTGCAATAGGACAAAAAGCATCAACAATAGCACACCTTGCCAAAACACTGGAAGATCATGGTGCTATGGATTATTCAATTATTGTATCTTCAACAGCAAACGAATCAGCACCGTTACAATATATTGCACCGTTTGCAGGAGTTACAATCGGAGAAGAATTTATGGAACAGGGCAAATCAGTATTGATAATATATGATGACCTGTCAAAACACGCTCAAGCATACAGAGCAATGAGTCTGCTTTTAAAAAGACCGCCTGGACGTGAAGCTTACCCGGGGGATGTATTCTATCTTCACTCAAGACTTCTTGAAAGAGCGGTAAAATTAAATGATGAATTAGGCGGCGGCAGCATAACCGCATTACCTATTATTGAAACGCAGGCGGGTGATGTTTCAGCATATATTCCTACAAATGTAATTTCTATTACTGACGGGCAGATATTCCTCGAAAGCAACTCATTTAACGCTGGTATCCGTCCGGCTATCAATGCTGGTATTTCTGTATCACGTGTAGGCGGTGCGGCTCAAACAAAAGCAATTAAACAGGTTGCAGGACAGTTAAGACTTGACCTTGCTCAATACAGAGAACTTGAAGCATTTGCTCAGTTTGCATCTGATCTTGACGCTATGACTAAAAAACAATTGCTCAGAGGTCAGAAACTTACTGAAGTTTTGAAACAGCAGCAGTACGCTCCGTTGAGTACAGCAGAACAAGTTTCAATTCTGTTTGCGGCAAATGAAGGAATTTTGGATGATATCGAAAACTCCGACATTGCAAGATTTAAAAAAGAATGGTTTGTATATTTCAACGCAAACTATAAAGAATTAATCGAACGGTTAGATGCAGGTTCTGCTTTGTCTGATGAAGATAAAAAGACTCTAACTGAAGGATTAACGGAATTTAAAAGTACTTTCTAAAATAAGGAGAAAAGAGAATGAAATGCTATTACCACCATGACAGAGATGCGTTTGGAGTTTGCAAGGTCTGCGGAAAAGGGCTTTGCCTGGAATGCATGGATACAAAATCCCCTGAAGTTAAATGCAAAACTAAATGCGGCAGCGGGATGAGTTTATATCAAATAGTCACAGCGTTAGCATTTCTGATTATTATAGCCCTTTTATTGGTTAGTATATTTGAATAAGGTAAAACAATGGCTAATTTAAAAGAAATAAAAAACAGAATACAGAGTATAGAAAGCACAAAAAAAATTACACGTGCAATGAAGATGGTTGCAGCGGCAAGAGTAAAAAAATCAGAATCTGCCGTAAAAGCATCCCGTCCATATACTAAAGAACTTGTATCTATGTTTCAAAAACTACTGAATTCGGTTCCGGAATTCAGCAAGGACACATTAAAAATCAAATATGCTATTGATGACTATTGCAATTTGCTCGCAAAAAGAGAAATAAAAACAGTCGGACTGCTGGTTATTACCTCCAATAAAGGACTTGCAGGGGCTTATAATGCAAATGTCGTTAAAGAGACCTTAAAAAAGATAAAAGAATATAAAAAACAAAATATAGAAACTGTATTATTCATAGCCGGACAAAAAGGAATTTCTGCCTTGAGAAAGAGATGTCAGGCACTCGGTTGTCCGATAGCAAAAAAATATTTCTCCGCAATAGATAAGCCTTCTCCTATAGAAGCAAGAGATATTGCAGAAGATATGGCTGAATACTATGTGGAAGGCAAAATTGACAAAGTTGAAATCGTAACCACCCGATTCAAAAACATGATGAGTTATTTTGTTGAAGATTGGGCTGTACTGCCTGTTGAAGGTGTAATTGACGAGCACACAAAAATTACGGATAATGTAATTGATCCGTTAATGGAATTCATGCCGGATGTACATCATATATTACAAAAAATTGTACCGATGTATATGACAAATATTTTTTATCAGGCTCTTCTGGAGGCTCAGGCAAGCGAGTTGGCATCTCGTATGACATCTATGTCTGCTGCGACAACAAATGCTGAAAAAATGATTTCCGAATTATCTATCGAATACAACAAAACAAGACAGTTCAACATCACTCAGGAAATTATTGAAGTCGTTAACGGCGCAAATGCATTGAAATAAAAAACATTTTCTTATTTCAAAATAGCAGCACTTGTAAATGCATTCATGTTTTTCAGGAATTTGATGTTTTCCGGTTTTAATGTATTATTTACCTGAGCCGGCTGGTTCTGGGTTTGTACTGCATTTTGATTTTGTGCATTCTGTTTTTTCATACGGCGGTTTGTCAGGTATATATTTACTCTTGGAATACCAAAGCCAAGAACTAAACCGGAATACAGATAACCCGCAAGTTGAGCAACCTTGATGTGTTTCAATTTGGTCTTTGCCGTATTATCTGCAAGTGAAAGCATTTTCTCGTATGATAATGCTTTGCCGTTTTTATCAAAGGCCTTACTTCCGAGATTGTCAAACAGAATTTCATCTCTTGTTTTCAATACAGAATTTTTAATCCAGTTGAGAACGCCGGTTCCGTCCCGTTTAATCAACGATTTATCAAGACTTTGCGCCACGAGTTTTTGAACAAAATTCCCGAGAAGAAGCCAGTTTGCAAAACCGAGAATATCTTTAAATGTCGATTCTTTTAACTCATTATCATTTCTTGCTGATAAAAATCTCGACATAATTGTAATACCGTAAATAAACTTAAACTGGTTGATTGTAGGCGACAGACCTTTGAATTGAAGATTTTTAAGAAGATTTTTAGGGTTGCCGATTGTTGCAAGCACGCCTGCGCCGAATAAAGCGGCAACCAAACTCTTCTTGACTTTAAATGCATTTGATTTATCCTCTTCGCCGCCGCCAACAAATCCGCTATTGCCTGTTTTCTTTTTGGTTAAATACATGTTAAGCGGCTGTGCAGATACACCGACAGCAGAAGCAATACCGATACCGATTAACGAACGTTTCAAGTTCATTGATTTCAACGCTTTCAGGAAAGCATTTTCAACAACAGGCTCAGCATTACTTGCAGCATTCTTGAAGGCTTCAATAACAGTATCTTTCTTAAATACTTTGCCGAGATTAAATAAATTATCTATAATTGAATCAATTGAATATCTTGAAGTATGGAGTTTTTCTCCTTGATTAGCAATAATTCTATAATTGTTTTCAACTTTGGAATCAGAGAGTAAAATACTTCTTATCTGGCTGAATGACTCTTTGGACAATTTCTTACCATCCGCTCTGATTTCTTTTTCAAGAATTTCTGCAGCCTTATCAACAGTCTGCGCATCAAATTTAACCCATTGAGCGTTTTTATCAGGACTTAATGCCTCATAATTTTTCAAGGTTTCTTTTAAATATGCCTGCAGAGGATTTGCAGATGGATTATCTTTTGCATTGCGCAGTGCTTCATGGTAAATTTTTCCGTGCATATTTATGGTTTCAGAATCTGCGAAAATAGCACTTGCTTTTACATCCTTTTTACCGAATTTATATGCATGATTAATTCCGGCTGCTAGAAGAAGTCCTGCAAGTGTACCGTACAAACCAATCATAGCGTGGTTGGCGTTACCGGTTCCCTCACGACGAAAAGTTTCCATACCGGCATCAGTATTTCTGGTAAAATCCGTAAGAGTCCTTGGCAGCACCATAAAACCAAGGTCAACAAAAGTTGCACCCCAGGCTTGGTTGGTGTCCAAAAATCTTAAAAATAAATCTAAGCCGCCTGTAAAATTAGGGGTAGATGTTTTCAGTGACGGGGCAGTTGTTTTGCCGGCATTTGCAATTGAATTGTTTACATTTCTGTCTGCCGGAAATTTTTGATTTCTAAAATTTTGTAAGTTGTTGTCTATTTTCATTTATTTTGCCTTTTCTTAAATTTGTTTAATTAAAAAATGAACTAAATGCCTTAGTATTATTTTTCATTAATTTTTGAGTAAATGTTGTAGCCGCACTGGCAGCCGTACCCGGTGTCAAACTCGGATTTTGCTGTTTTTGCTGCTGTTTTAACTGATTTTTCTTGTTAGTCTGGGTTCTTGTATAAAGCGGAATGAATATACCGAGAGAAATCAATGAGAATGCAAGATTGCCTATCTGGCAGAAGGCTCTCATATTTTTAGCCTTCGTTCTTAATACATTATCAGCAATTGCTTCCAATTCATCCGTTGACTTCATTTTGGTATGCTTAGCCCAATTCCAGAATTTCTGCAATATATTCGCATTATCCGCAGGCTTTTTAAGTTTGTTAATAAGTTTTATACCTTCATTATTGTGGTTTTCAAGATATGAAGCAATACCTTTTGCCGCATAATCACCTAAGAAATAGAAACTTGAGAAGGTTGCAATATCTCTTATAGTATTTTCTTTCAATTCATTAGAATCTTCAGAAGCAGCAATTCTGCTTGAGAAAGTAGCAGCAGAAATAATCCTTGCCTGATCCATCGTCGGGAAAATATTTTTAAACTGGAACATTTTTAAACTAGGTCTGTCCATAATCATAGACAGTGCTGCAACACCCATCATAGCAGGAACAGCAAGGAATTTTTGCGCCGTGAGTTTTACTTTTTCTTCAGGTGTTAAAATACGTTCGGTATCATCATTATAAATAGGTGCACCTTTTTTACCCGACATCTTGTGCGTAATCCATCTGTTAATAGGCTGCGCAGCAAGAGCAAGAGGAATTATGATGCCAAGCCCCAGAATACTCTTTGAATTGACAAGATGTTTTGCTTTTGAAAAATATTTAGCCAGATTATCGGCAGATTTAACATTGTCGCCTTCGGCAACAATACCATGCAAGATATCCTGTGCACTTTCACAAAGATGACCCAGTGAACTTGAGAAAAAGCCCTTATCTCCGGCAAATCGGATATTTTCCGCAATTCCGGTTTTTGAAACCATATATTTATATAAATCAGAAGATGCCTTAGGATTTTCTGAAGCAATATTTTTAGCAGTCTGCCTTAATACATTAATATAATCACTATCATTTTCGAATATATTTTTAAATTGTTTCAAACCGCCATTATTGATATCACCATCAACACCTTCAATATCATTAAACATATTTTTAAGGGTATTAAAGATTTTATCCTCATTTGCAGCACCTTCTGCAGAGTTATAGTATTTTTGAATTTTATTTATAGTATCGCCATTAGCCCAGCTTTTAAACAAATTAGACTTGTCAAAAACTCCCATAACAGGCTTTTGTAATAAATAAGCAACACCTTTAACTATAAAACTAGGAATGATACAGTTTATAATAAGCCCAGAAGATTCGCGTCTGAAAGCCTCAAAACCTCCCATAACATTAAGTTTGCGTTCTTTTTCCTCATTCCCGTTTTCATCTTTCTTCTTAGAACCGATAAATGTTTCAAAGAAAGTTCTCGGAACAATCGCAGTTGCAAGATCAAGAACCGTAACATTGAGCATCGGGTATTCTTCACATTTTTGAACACCTTTCAATGCCCAGCCTCCAAGTCCTGAAAAACTCGTCCGGCTGTTATTCCGCAACCCAACTTTATGTGCCGGGGTGTTATTGCTATTTACACTACCTAATTCAACTTTATATATCATATCAATTATTATCTGTGCCGAATGTACCTTTATTATAACCAAGACACATTAATATTAAAAGCGGACAAAATTTTTTTTGCCTTTATTTCTCCAATTGTAAAAATAATATAAAGATAAATTTTTGCATTTTTATATAAAAATAGAGATTTTTAAACAGATTTTGCAAAAATTTCGGGAAAACAAGCGAAAAAAAGAGGCAAAAATTAAAAATCGGACTAATTTTTACGAGAAAAAATATTGTAAATTTTTATTAAGAAAATTGATTATTCTGCAAAAAATCCTGAAAAATACACTTTTGATGGAGCATGACATGCTATGTAAACAATTGTAACAATGATATCTAAAAAATTAAAGTTTTAGAAAAATATTACGATATTAAAAATGTGGTTACGAAAATTACAAAACGAAAGAGGTCAACTATGGATTTAGCAAAAGAAGAAAAATTATTTGAATTTACCGACAAAGGATTACAGGAAGCAAGTTCCGTAATTATGGTATCAAAGAACAAAGCAGTTCAAGATACGGATTTTAACAACATTATTCAAATTATTGACGAACAAGGTGCTGAAGAAGTTTCCTGCACAATGAATAAATTTGTTGAAATTTTTGATACAAACGGTTTAGCCGGATTTATTATGTAATTTAGGATTCAAATTTAATACAAAAGTTTATGAAGAGGTAAATTTTATTACCTCTTCTTGGTTATTAATTTGCAGAACTTATAAAACTAATTTTTACTGCCGTATTTTGCAATAATTACACTCGGGTAAACCCGTTTGAATTTAACTTTTTTACCAAATAATTTCCGGAATTTTTCACCAAATTCGGAAAGTTCAATAAACCCGTTAACAGCAGCCTCTTCAGCAGAGTTATGACACTGATTAGAAACCGAACGTTTTGCATCGAGCGTAAAGTTTGAAAAAACTTTGCCCGACTTATCAACACCATTAATAATAAGAAGATCGCCGTCGCCTGCTTTGCTGAGTTTGTACAGCGCATTATCAAGTTCCTGTAATTTACCGTTTTTCGCTGCGTATTTTACAGTTTTTCTAAAGGCTTCGTTCGTAACAATTCTTATCCCGAAAGATGTATGGTTATTTCCGACATTATTTGTTATTTCCATAAAATATACCCCCTATGGATGATATAATACATGTAAAAAATTTTTTTGCTACCTGAAGAATTTTTCGTGCTACTATAAACTTATGCAGGAATTTAAACATTATACGGTAATGAAACACGAAGCAGTCGATGCGCTTAATTGCAAAAGCGGCTTGATTTATGTTGACTGCACTCTGGGAGGCGGCGGACACAGCGGTTTGATTCTTGATAAAATTTCGCCTGACGGCAGACTTATTGCGTTTGATATTGATCAGGAGGCTATTGATGCGGCTTCAGAAAAATTAAAAAACTATAAAAATCTTACAATAGTAAAAAGTTCTTATACAAATATTAAACAGGTGCTGAAAGACCTTAATATAGAAAAAATTACAGGCGGAGTATTGTTCGATCTGGGGGCTTCATACCACCAACTGACAAAACAGGAACGCGGTTTTTCTTTTTCCAAAGACGCACCGCTTGATATGCGGTTTGATACGGATTCTGACTTTTCTGCATACGATATTGTTAATAACTATACCGAAGAGCAACTCGTAAAAATATTCTCGGAATACGGAGAAGAAAGATTTTCCAAACGAATAGCAAAAGCAATTGTAACTGAGAGAAAACATAAAAAAATACAAACAACATTAGAATTATCACAAATTATTACAAATTCCGTACCAAGAATAAAAACTTCAATACACCCTGCAACAAGAGTTTTTCAGGCTATACGAATAGAAGTAAATCAAGAGTTACAAAATGTTAAATCTACATTGAATGATGTATTGGACATGTTGGATATTGGTGCTATAATTAGTGTAATAAGTTTTCACTCTCTTGAGGATAGAATAGTCAAACAGTTTATGAAATATCACTCAACGAAGTGTCATTGCAGTAAAACAGATATGGTTTGTCATTGTCCTCCTCCAAAACTGGAGTTGGTAAACAAGAAACCGATTATGGCAACAGAAGAAGAGATAAGGGAAAATCCGCCGTCAAGAAGTGCAAAACTTAGAATTGCAAAATGCATACGGTAAAAGAGTTTATGGGCAGGTAGTTTAGGGAATGAATTTAAATTCAGCAAGAGTGAGAATAGAACAAACAGAAAAGTACACCGGCAATTATGTATCTGATACAATTATTGCGGAGAACACGGTCATTGAAGGCGGTTTCATACAGGAAAAACCGATTACCATTCAGGAAATGTTTGTACGAAGAATAAATAAAGCTTTAGGGTTTTGTATTACGGTTGCTATTAGTGTTACATTCATCAGTTATTATACGGCAATGAACTGTGAAGCAAAGTTGAATAAACTTGACAGCGAGATTGTCAGACTGAATGCGGAAAATCAAGATTTGCAGGCAGAACTTGATAAATTTCAGTCTTTTAACAATGTTGATGATAAAGTTGAAGAATTTAATCTTTTGAAAAAAGCGGATAAAGTTCTTG
Organism: Candidatus Gastranaerophilales bacterium; assembly: GCA_944325095.1. Classification (GTDB taxonomy): domain Bacteria; phylum Cyanobacteriota; class Vampirovibrionia; order Gastranaerophilales; family Gastranaerophilaceae; genus Zag111. The sequence continues at coordinate 14,170 of CALUYV010000007.1, forward strand.
AAATTACTGCATTAAATACTGATAAAAAAACTATTTCTCCGATTAACAAGCCGGTTAATAATAATTTTGACTGGGCTATAGGTTACTAAAAGCAGCATTAGTTTTTTTATTTAATATTAAGGCTGAGTTTCCGGCTGAAAATTGTCAGGTTTATGGTTATGGCGGAAGAAATAAAAGAAAAATTCAGCAGAATATACAAAGAGCAGTTTGTACCTTTTTTACAGCCATTAGAAGATGAGCGTCTAGCTGTTAATAAAAAAGTACAGCCGTTAAAAAATATGATGGGGATTTTCGCCTTATTATGCCTTGCATCTATGTTTAATAAAACAATAATATTCAGTGATTATATATTAATCATAAGTTTTTTGGGGCTTTTTATATGCACCGGTATTTCCGGAGGTTATACCAGAAAATGGAATATTGAAATAAAACGGAAAATAACCTCTAAACTGCTTCCGTTATTCGGGAATTACCACTTTTCTCAAAATAAAAATTTAATTACTCTTGATGAAATTAAAGTATCAGGTCTATTCAAAAGGGCAGATAAAAAAGTAGATGACGATGTAATAATCGGGTACTATAATGGCTGTAATATTGTCATAAATGAGTGCAATATTTGTAATAGCAAAGAAAAATACGGCGATTATTTTAAAGGAATAATTGTAAAAGCAGCAATGAAAAAGAATTTCAAAGGGCTTACGGTTTTAGGCTCTCCCTATACATTAGCACCTGTTTCCGGTACAGAAATCGTAGAACTTGAATCGATAGATTTTATGAAAAACAGAAAAATATATTCTACAGATCAGATTGAAGCGCGGTACATTTTAACAACCTCGTTTATGGAAAAACTTGACCGGATAGCAGTGATATTTAATGCAAAGGTCTTAAAGGGAAAAAATAATAACGCAAATCTGGAAAAAGGACTTAATAATATGAACCTTCGCACAAGTGCTATTTTTTATAAAGGCCATGCATACTTATTTGTTCCTTCTATTAGCAATTTATTTGAATTAAAATTAAATAAAACATTGTATGATGAGAATACATATTCTGTTATCTTTGAACAATTATCTGCAATTCAGGACATAATTGATTACCTGAATATTGATAAAAATACGGGATTATAAATAAGGAGAGTTTAATGACTGAAAACGCAAAAGACGAATTCCATAAAATATACAAAGAGAAAATCGAACCGTTTTTACAGCCTTATGAAGATGAGCGCATAGCAATTGATAAAAAAAGTAAAGAATTAAAACCTTTTATAATAATTTCTATTATTTTAATTATCGCTTCTTTTATAATGCCACAAATTATTACATCAGCACTTTTTATTAGCATCTGCCTCGGAATTGCTGCACTTTTATGCCTTATTATCTGTACAAAAACACTACTGCAGCGCACCGGCAATATGAATAAGAAAGTAAAACAACAAATTACCCGCCAGATACTTCACTCATTGGGGGATTATCAATTTTCACAGAACAAAAATTTAATTACTCTTAAAGAAATTCAAAATTACGGGCTATTTAAAAATACGAACAATATAAAATACTATAAAAATGATGATGATATTATAACCGGAACCTGCAGCGGCTGCAGCATAGTAATTAATGAATGCCAAATAGAAACGGATTCATCAAAAAGCGGCAGTTGGTCAAATTTTCGAGGAATAATTATTAAAGCGGCAATGAAAAAGAAATTTTCCGGATTAACCGTTTTCGGCTCTGATATTTATATGACTCAAGTACCGGGTACAGAACCGGTTGAGTTAGAATCTATTGATTTTATGCTCAACAGAAAAATTTACACAACCGATCAGGTTGAAGCACGGTATATTTTAACAACCGCTTTTATGGAAAAACTCGATAAAATTGCTCAAGTATTTAACTCACAATACCTGACAATTCAAAACAGCAAACTTGACAATCCAAAAGCTAAAGAAATATATAACAGATTAAATTCTCCGCTTAACGCAGTTTTCTATGAGGGTTATGCATATTTGTTTATTTCCAGTTTTGATAATCTATTTGAAATAACACCTCAAAAGACTTTTTATGATGAAAAGATATACTATAAAGTATATGAACAACTAATAACAATTCAAGATTTAATTTGTTATCTAAATATTGATAAAAATACAGGATTATAAAAACATGCTCCTAATGCGGGGCTAAGATGCAAAACGACATTGAAACTCTTTCCACATCGGGGATGGATAGGGTAGGGAGCGGTTACACATTGTCATTTCGGTTGGATTTTCGGTAGGGCGATGAGTGAGCGAATGCGAACCAAGCCCGTAAGGTGGAGGGAAACGATGAGTTTTCCGACAACCCGAATAATCCAAATGCGACCCGGAATTGCATAGTTGAACGAATTACAAGTGTTTTTTGTTCCCTCTCCCGATGGGGAGAGAGTTAGAGTGAGGGGTTGAAATATTTGTCACTCTGAACTCGTTTCAGAGTCGCATAGTTGGACGAATTGCAAAGGACAGAATGAATTTAAAACCCTCTATACTCGTATAGGACTCCGTGTCAAGCACGGAGTGACACATTGGGAGTAAACCCTTACGGGACACTCCCCATCCCAGCCTTCTGGCAACCTTGACTTAATTCAGTAACTTGCAAAAGAATTTGGACTTCAACTTTAGTCGGAAATTTACCATACTAAAGTATGAAATTTTTGTAAATAAATTAAAGTTTTCAAAATTATTGCCGTATATATAATTAATAGAAGGCATGCAAAAAGGAAAATTTATGGATAAAGAAGAGAAGAAAACAGGTGTTTCGTTATTCGGACAATCAGAAAACCTGACTCCGATAGAGGAGATGTTTGCCCTGAATCTGGGTGACTTTATATCTGAAACACTTATCTCAGAAGATTTAGCAAAGAAAATAAGCATTACCGCCAATAAAAAAGACAGACTGAAAAATCAGTTATTAGAGTTGATAGAAATCTATTCTTCAAAAAATACTCTGTGCGTTTTGAATTTTACGCAGGGCGAAGAGCAGGCTATATATACTTCAATAGCACAATCAATTGTAGAAATGATTGAAGTAAAAAGATGTACGATTTATCTTGTAAAAGACGGGAATCTGACTCCTGTCGGAATGTCAGACGAAATAACAGAAGAAAATCCGGTGACTTTGCCGGATCTATTACACAATGACACCATAGAAAAAGGAAATCGTTTATTTGTACCAATGAGAGGTGCCGCAACAGCAGCCGGTATGATAGAAATTTCAAAAGAAAATTCTTTGGAGGATGATTTCACAGAACTTTTGATAAGTATTGCAAATCTTCTTGGTACAACTATAACGCTCCAAAACGAAATAGAAAATGTAAACAAAAGGTTAGCAAATCCGGAAACTACCGAAATTGAATTAAAGCAATCAAGAGCAGAATTAACAGCATTAATCGGTGAATTATGCGACAATCAGCAGAATTTTGTAGAATCTCTTGCCAGTGCAGTTGACAGAAAAGGACAATATACAGTTTCTCACTCAAGAAATACGGCAAAACTTGCAAGAAACATTTGCAAAACATTAGGTTTAAACGAAAAAACTACAGATTTAATCTATTATGCAGGATTGCTGCAAAACATAGGTAAAATCGTTCTGCCGGAAAGAATTTTCGCAACAAACGGTAAATTAGCACCGGAAGAACTCAAAAAAATACAAAACCACTCAAATATAGGTGTAAATCTGCTGATGAACATCAATTTCTTATCAGAAGTTGTACCGTATATAACTTACCAGACAGAAAGAGTAGATGGTTCCGGCAAGCCGGAAGGTTTAAAAGGACAATCAATTCCGCTCGGCTCAAGGATTATTGCAGTTGCCGATGCGTATTCTGCAATGACATCAGACCGTCCGTACAGAAAAGCAATGACACCTGATGAAGCAATCAGTATTATGACATCAGAAATCAATACAAAATGGGATAATGATGTTATAAATGCACTTATAAAAACTGTTAAGTAAAAAAGACACCAATAAATAAAAAACAGACCATATAAATGGTCTGTTTTTTATTTAAAATTAAATTAAAGTTATGCCGTTTCAAGTTATGCCGTGATTTCTTGATCCTTTTTAGTCGGCAATTGTACGATTTCCGCATTTTTACGATTTTTAACCATATCAGCAGTAACCACAAACTTGTCGATATTTTCTTTTGTTGGAACATCATACATAACATCCAGCATGATTTCCTCAACAATAGAACGCAAAGCTCTGGCACCGGTTTTTCGTTTAATCGCCTCTTTTGCAATCAAATCAATCGCATCTGGCTCAAATTCAAGATCAACGCCGTCCATTTTTAACAACGCTTGATACTGTTTTAATACGGCATTTTTTGGTTCGGTTAAAATCATCTTGAGAGTTTTTTCGTTCAACTGATCAAGCACTGCATAAACAGGCACACGACCGATAAACTCAGGAATTAAACCAAACTTGAGTAAATCTTCAGGCTGCAGTTTCTTAAGTAATCTTACAGCATTTGCTTCTTTCTCAGCCTGTGACATTGGTGCTTTTGCGCCAAAACCGACAGAATTACCTTCACCGGCACGGGCATCAACTATTTTTTCAAGTCCGACAAATGCACCGCCGACAATAAACAATATATTGCTTGTATCAATTTCAATAAATTCCTGATGCGGATGCTTTCTGCCGCCCTGCGGCGGAACATGCGCAACAGTACCTTCTATCATTTTTAACAAAGCCTGCTGTACGCCTTCACCCGAAACATCTCTTGTAATAGAAGTATTTTCAGATTTACGGGAAATTTTGTCAATTTCATCAATGTAAATAATACCTCTTTCGGCCTTTGCAGAATCAAATTCCGCATTTTGATACAATCTTAAAAGGATATTTTCTACATCATCACCGACATAACCGGCCTCAGTAAGTGTTGTTGCATCTGCTACCGCAAACGGTACATCAAGCATTTTTGCAAGAGTTTGCGCAAGCAATGTCTTACCTGAACCGGTAGGACCTACAAGCAGAATATTAGATTTCTGAATTTCTACAGAATCTGTATCATTGTTTTTATTGTGCTTTAACCGTTTGTAGTGGTTGTAAACAGCCACAGACAATACTTTTTTAGCATCATCCTGCCCAACAATATATTTATCCAAATATTCTTTGATTTCATGCGGTTTTGGAATAGGTGCTTCTTCTTTTTCACCTTTTGCACTCTTTGCAGAATCATCTTTATCTTTTGCTTCAAAAAATTCTTCTTCTAAAATTTCGTTGCAAAGTTCGACACATTCATCACAAATATAAACATCAGGGCCGGCAATAAGTTTTTTTACCTGATCCTGGGTTTTACCGCAAAAAGAACATTTCAATTTATCATCGCTTTTTGGCATTTAAAAATCTCCGAATTTGTATTATTTAACAATATCTCTTGATATAACTTTATCAATCATACCGTATTCAAGGGCTTCCTGAGGAGTCATAATATAATCTCTATCAGTATCTTTTTCTATTTTCTTGATAGATTGACCGGTATTAGAAGCCAATATTTCATTCAACGCTTTCTTAATTCTGATAATTTCAGCAGCTTGAATTTCAATATCGGTAGCCTGACCCTGCGCACCGCCCAGAGGCTGGTGAATTAAAACTCTTGAGTGAGGCAGAGCCATTCTTTTGCCCTTGGTACCTGAAGAAAGGAGAAAAGCACCCATAGAAGCGGCCTGTCCAAGACATATTGTAGAAACATCCGCTCTGATATGCTGCATTGTATCATAGATTGCAAAACCGGCAGTAACACTTCCGCCAGGGCTGTTTATGTAGAGCATAATATCCTTTTCCGGATTTTCGCTATCCAGAAGCAGCAACTGCGCTACTACAAGATTTGCCACCATATCATCAATCTGGGTTCCCAAAAAGATGATTCTTTCTCTCAGCAAACGAGAGAAAATATCAAAGGATCTTTCTCCGCGGCTTGATTGTTCTATTACTACAGGTACAAAACTCATGATTAATTCCCTTTCTTATTTAACATTATAACTTCTTTGTATTATACTTCAACAGCACTTTCTTTAGGCTTTACTTCAACATATTCAACATTATTATTTTCAAACAGATAATCTCTTACCTTTTCGTTAATAATCTGCTGGGTAATTGAAGATAAAAAGTCAGGATTTTGACCGAACTGTTTTACGATCTCATTTGCACCGACACCGTACAGGCTTGCCATTTGAGATAATTTTGATTGAAAATCAGCCTGATCAACTTTTATATCAACTTCTTTAGATATTTTATCAATTATCAAAGAATTTTTAATTCTTGCAGATGCATCAGCGTCAATATTTGAATCAAAATCATCGCCCTGAGATGCAACAAAAGAATTCCAATCCAAACCTTGATATGCCATTCTCTGTTTATATTCTTCTTTCAAAGATGCTGCTTCTCTATCTATCATAGATCTTGGAATTTCAACTGTAGTTGAGTCTATAATAGTTTTGAAAATAGCATTTTCAGCATTTACTTTCTTGATATTCTTTCTCTGCATATCAATATAGTCTTTGATATCAGCCTTTAATTCATCAACCGTCTGGAACTTACTTACTTTTTTAACAAATTCGTCATTAAGTTCAGGCAGTACTCTTTGCTTGATTTCATTCAATTTGATTGCAAATGTAGCCGGCTGGCCTTTTAATTTTTCGTCGTGGTAATCTTCCGGGAAAGTAACCTGAATATCAAATTCATCCTTGATATTATGCCCTGCAAGTTGCTCAGCAAACCCCGGAATAAAATTAGAATTACCGAGATCAAGTGTATAACCTTTTGCCGCACCGCCTTGAATAGGCTCACCGTTGCAAGTTCCTTCAAAATCGAAAACTACGGTATCGGTATTATTAGAAGGTCTGTCAAGCACCAGTTCATAAGATGCATGCTGAGCCAGAAATCCGTTCAGAGCCTTATCAAACGCATTGTCATCTTCTGCCGGAATTTCAACCTTAACATCCAAACCTTTATAAGCACCCAGTGACACTTCCGGCTTTGTTTCAACTTCAAAAGTAACTTCTACATCCTGACCGTTTTCGAATTTATAATCCGTAATAACCGGCTGGGTAATTACATCAAGTTTATTATCCAAAATTGCCTGATCCAGATATTTCGGAAGCATAGATTCCAATGCTTCATGGCGGATTCTGTCAACCCCGACATGTCTTTCTACAACAGCCCTTGGAGCCTTTCCTTTTCTGAATCCGTCAATATTTATATGTTGAGAAATTCTTGAAGCAGCATTATTATATGCAGCAGAAGCCTCTGATGCAGGAATAGTGAATGTAATTCTTACAAGATTGTCTTTTACGTTAGTTAATGTTGTTTCCATCTTTAATATCCTTTTTACTATTTACACATGTATCTGATGTTGATTTTACTGCGAAAAAAGAATAAAATCAACTCATACAAATAGCCTAAATGTACAAAAAATTGAGTTTTTACTTATTGAAACAAACACTTGCAAGTATAATGTATTTATGCTTGAATAAAACTACAACCGGCTAATTCCTCTGTTATCCGGTTCAGGAAATCAGCAAGCGGCGGCTGATTACCGTAATTGTCAGATTATAAAATAAAGGAAATAAAGAATGTTAAAAATCAGATTAAAAAGACTGGGTGCTAAGAAAAACCCGACATACAGAATTATTGTTATCAATTCAACTACAAAAAGAGAAGGTCGTCCTATTCAGGAATTAGGCCACTACAATCCTAAAACAAAAGTTATGAAACTGGACAAAGCATCTGCTCTTGATTGGATTTCAAAAGGTGCTCAGCCGACTGAAACTGTTGCTTACCTTATTAAAAATTGCAATGAAGACGGCACTTTGAACTATGTAAAAAAAGAAACAGTAAAACTTTCTAAAAAAGCACTTGCCAAAAAACAGGCTGAAGAAGAAGCAGCAAAGGCAGCCGCAGAAGCAGCCGCTCAGGCTGAAGAAGCACCTGCTGAAGCATAATTCTAATATTGAAGTAACAAAAAGAGTTCTCATAATGAGAACTCTTTTTTGTTATAAATTACTGCCATTTTGAAAGTTTTTTTGATTTGTCCCGTTTTAATGATGAAAATGCCAAATTCCTTGCCTTTAACAAGATTTTTCTACCTTCGAGATTTCTTGTATAAATAATTTCGCAATCTCCGATATATTTCTTCCACAACTTTTCAAAAACCTTCACTCCTGCTGCTGAAAAAACAGAAGGAATAGCAAAATAATCTGTCTGATTAATAAATTTTGCAAATTTTTCGCGTTTAATTAAAATATAACGAGGATTTTCAACAGGATTTAGAAATTCTTTCATAGAATTTATTAACAAATTATTTTCTTCAGTCGATAGATTTTTACAGTACACAAATATACTCAATCCTGTTTTACGCACCGTTATGCCGGCATTTTTTAACGAAGTTTTTATATGCCCGAGATAACTTAAAGTTTCCAGATGAACAATAGCAATCTGTTTTAAAATTGATTCAACCGTGCCTGTTCTGAAATAGTGATAGGCTACATAAATAAAAGAGAGTAATAAACCTATGAACAAAACAAGACAAGCAAATTTTAAAGAAATATACATCAAACTGTAAAAGACCGCAAAAATAACGCATATTATACTGGATAAAATTTCTTTATAACCGCTGTAACAAAGAGTTTTTGCCGTTAATTTCGGAATATTAACCCCTGTTGCCATTCTAATTTCAGCATTATTATACCCGGGATTTAAAGAAGCCTGCCACCATTGTTTTGTCTGCTCTCTGTTTTGTGCAAGTTTCATTGTCATGGTGTTAAGATTCAATAAATGCCCTTCTCCTGAGATTTGCATCACTGAATAGTTATTATCTGAAAATACTCTGGATATTCCGTTCATTATTTCATGATTATCAAAATATGACGGGGCTTCAAAACCTTCAAACCTTTTAGTTAACTGCTCCAAATCAAAAAGAACGGCTCCGGAAGTATCATCATCAGACACAGCAGATTTAAAAATCTGAATGTCGTTTTCTTTTTTAGGAAGTTTTACAGATGCAAGATGCCATATATTAGAAACTTTGTCAGGATTATTTTTATCTATTCTTATAGCCCTGCCCCGCATCTGGTTAGACAGCATATAAGAACTTACCGTACTCGAAAGTATTAAAGAATTTATGGAAGGAGCATCCCAGCCTTCACCCAAAAGAGCCTGAGTTCCGACAAGAACATTAACAAAACCTTTGTTAAACATCTCGGTAATCAATGCAACAATACAGTGTTTTGCAGATTCTTTAGGAGTAATTTTTATGAAATTATTGTCCTCTTTATACTCGGAAACAGAAATACAATCCCGGGCAATATTTTCGGTCTTTAAAAGATTGTAAAAAGCCTCTTTTACAGCTGCAGGCAATAAAATAACAGATCCGCACAAAATTCCTATTTTCAAAGTTTTAAATTTAGTTTTCAATATTCTCCAGATAGGTATAACTCCAAGATGAGAATTGTCCGTATCATTCGCTCTTATATAATCTGCAAGTATAACCATTCGCAAAGCACTTCCGAGATTTTTAGATTCCTGTTCAACAATTTCGACAATAGAATCCAGTTTACCCAGAGAATTTGCAATTTGCTTTTGAATTTTCTCACTATCATCAAGAACTATTTTCCTATTTTGAACTAATCCTAAATTTCTTGCAAAAGAAAGATATTCCTGAATTTTTCCTTCCATTTCAGGAAATTCAGAAGCCTGTGAACATAAAAAACCGTTTAGAAAAATTTTCGCCTGTTTTAAATTAAATCGAGGAAGTTCAAATTCTTTTGCTTCAAATAAATTAAGAAAACTTTTTGGAATTGTAACACCTTTCATTTTTAATAAAGAAGCGATTGAAACATAAAATTCAGGATTATCAAGCAATTTTTCAATTTTTATATCTTCATTACATTCTAATACATTTATTGATTCGAAATATGAAATCAACTCTTCATCTGCAAAAAGTTTCTCTAAGAATTGAGCAATTTTAGCAGTATATTTATTTATAAATTCATTTTCACCTTCTCTTAACAGAGAAAAATGTATAAAATCCTGATGAGGGCAAAGATCGCCGTTTTTTACGAGTTCGGGTATTGATATAACCTCATCAATATCACCGCAAAGTTCTTCATACCGCACCCACTCCGCATAATCAACATCATAAGGCGGAGTCGCCGTCAATGCTACAGTCTGCTCGGGCTGAAGTTCTTCAACTAAATAAGTCAGAGCCTTCCACCATTCTTTTCTTAAATGATGTGCTTCATCAAAACATAATAAAGAAACCTTTGCGGATTTTAAAATTTTAATAATTTCATCAGCCTTAGAGGAATTGAATCGTTTAGACGAAACAATTGATTCTTCCTCCTCATCTTCTAAAATTTCAGAATTTTCCTCATCTTCAAAATTATTCTCCTTTGCTCCCGAGCAAAAAGCGGCAAGCAATGCCTGATATGTGGCAATAGTAACAAAAGATGGTTTTCTTATATTAACAGATACAAGATTATATTCCTCAGGCTCAAGAAAAGATGATGTTATTCTTTCTTTCCACTGGTTCTTAATAGTGGTTGTCGGAACTAAAATTAAAACAGGCCTGTTTATACGGGCAATCACCTCAATACCCAAAGTTGTTTTTCCGGCACCGGGAGCAGCTACAATATGAAGTTTCTTATCCGTCAGGTGAAAATCAAGACTATCTAATATTCTTTTTTGATATACTCTCCATCTGCCTTTAAATTTTAGTTTCAATATTTACTCCCCTGTATATTGAAAAAGATTATGCATCAATATTAAGTTTATACCCGCCGCCGTAGATTGTTTCAATATATTTTTTCCCGCCTGAAATTTTATCTATTTTAGATCTCAAGTGTCTTATATGAACCCTGATGGTTTCAATATCATCATCCGGTGAATATCCCCAGACTTCTTTTAATAATTTTGCCGAAGATACCATATTTCCGTGATTTTGAAATAACAAATTAAATATATCAAATTCGATTGGTGTAAGTTTAACCTGCTTTTCGTTTATTTTTACACTGTACTGTTCAGGCAGCAGGGTTATCTCGCCAAGAGTCAGCAAATCTCTGACGGATGCGGATTTCGGTATCTGATTTGTTCGTTTTAACAAAGCACGCACTCTCACAAGCAGTTCTTCAATTTCAAACGGCTTAACAAGATAATCATCCACGCCTATATTAAAACCGTTAACCTTATCATTTAATTGAGAAAGTGCAGTCAGCATTATTATCGGAATCTCCGAAGTTTCCTCGTTTTGCCTGATTCTTTTTGCTACAGTAAACCCGTCAACATCCGGCATCATAACATCCAGAATTACAAGAGAAGGTATTTCCTGTTTGCAAAGTGCAAAACCTTTAACTCCGTCAAATGCCTGCACTACACCGTATCCTGCGAGTTCCAGATTGACTTTAATCAATTCGTTTATTGCCTTATCATCATCTATTACTAAAATTTTATTATTCATACATTTATAATAATACAAACTTGAACCTTGAGGAGTATCTTTACAAAACTTAATATTACTAAAAAGGCTGTAAAGAACAGTACAAGTGTATTTGTAACCATTATAAAATATCCGGCAGATTTTGAAGGGAAAATAATAGCAAAAAAAAATATTTTTTATTATATTATATTATAGTACGAAATATTAAATAGTACGAAATATACATTTATTTATAGCAAAAGGAGATAAAAAAATTGATTAATTCACCTTTAGACATGTTCGAAAGAAATGAGCAAATAGACGAAATCCATTTAGGACAGCACGTACTTGCGGAATTTTTTGAATGTGACCCTAACATCCTTAACAGTATTGATAAGGTTGAGAAATACATGATGGATGCAGCATTAGAATGCGGAGCAACCATTGTACAAAAATGCTTCCATATGTTTAGTCCGTATGGAGTTTCTGGAGTCGTTATTATCTCTGAGAGCCATCTTGCAATTCATACATGGCCGGAATTGGGTTATGCCGCTGTTGATTTATTTACATGCGGTACAAAATGCGACCCGAAAGTTGCTTACGAATTTTTGAAGAAAAAATTCAGTTCCAAAAGAGCTTCTTTCAGCGAGTTAAAAAGAGGTATAATAACAAGAAAATCAATGAAAGTTATTGAAAAACCTTTTGAAATAATGGAACAAATAGCAAGTTAAATTAAAGAACATTAACAATTAAAAGTTAAAAAATTTAAATAGCTTGATAGGAGAGAGTCAAAATAAATATTATCCTGTCAGGCTATATATTTTCTAAAATCAACAGATTTAATAGAATAATACAGTACAAAAGACTCAATAAAAAGTAAAAGTAGAAAAGGAGAAAAAAATGAAAATTAATCAAGTATTACCAAGCACACATCTTATTGAAAAAACAGCAGCAAAAAATGTTAAAAAAACATTCTTAGATATAACAAAAGAATTAAATATTAAACCTTTACCAGTAGAAGAAAATATCAGTGAAGCATTAAAAATTAAATCTAACAACGATTTTTATTTTGACAGCAAAACCCCTACAGGTGCTGTAGAACTTCCGAAAATTGATTTTACTGTATAGTTTTTGATAACAAATTTTGTATAGCATAAGGGATAAAACTTACCAAATCTTCAGCCATTACTGAGTATGCGGTAAGTTTTTCCTTTGCTAAATCTCCGCAAAGCCCGTGCAAATAAACCCCGAGGCATGAGGCTTCAAAAATATCTTTTCCCTGAGCAATCAGCCCTGTTATCATGCCGGCAAGCACATCTCCGGAACCTGCTTTCGCCATTGAATTATTACCTGTGGTATTTTCATAAAACTTACCATCAGAGGTTGTTACAATAGTTTTATGTGTTTTCAAAACTGTAACACAATTGTATTTTTGTGAAATTCTTTCCGAACAGCCTTTTATATCTGATAAAATATCATCCAATGAACAGCCCAAAAGTCTTGCCGCTTCGCCCGGGTGAGGGGTAAATACGACATTTTTAAGATTTTGTTTGAGAAAAATATCAGGATTTTGCGAAATTATATTCAGTCCGTCAGCATCAATCAGCAAAGGGGTATTTTTATTTAGCGAACATAATAACTTTACAAACAAACTTTTATATTCTTCCCCCTGCGACAAGCCGCAGCCGGCTTCAACAACATCATAGGATTCAAGATTATCAAGAAGTCTTGAATGCGGGAGAAATACAATATTATGAGTTTGCGAAGCTACAATATCAATAACTCTGTCTGTTGAACACAAAAAACAGTATCCGCATCCGATTTTTAGGGTTGAAACACTTGATAAATAAGCAGCACCGGGCATATAGTCAGAACCTGCAAAATTCAAAACTCTGCCATAGGTGCCTTTATTTGAAATTTCTTTTCTTTCCGGTAATTTATAATCCATTTTGTCTTATCGCCTCATAAGCAACTATTGCCACAGAATTTGATAAATTTAAACTCCTCTGTCCGTCCTTCATCGGGATAGTTCTTGCATGGGAATCTTTTACATATTTTTCCGGCAGTCCTCTTGTTTCCGGCCCGAATACAATAAAATCACCGTCTTTAAATTTGATATCCGTATATAATTTATCAGTTTTGGTCGTCAAATAATAAAAAGTACCTTCCGGAAACTCTTTATATAAATCTTCCATAGAATCGACCTTATGCAAATCCACGCTGTCCCAGTAATCCAAACCGGCCCGTTTTGTGTATTTGCTGCTCAATGAAAATCCGAGTTTCCCGACAAGATATAAACTTGCACCGCAGCAGGCGCATAACCTTGCGATATTTCCGGTATTCTGCGGGATTTCCGGTTCATAAAGAACAATATTGAGTTTACTTGCCATCGTTAAACAACTTTCCGCTTTCCGCAACAACAGGAATTGCTCGAACTACACAGAAAATAATTGCAATCCACGCAAGAATTTCGGCAACAATTCGTATAATATTTGCAGCTTCCAGATTTAAATCAGGGATATAGGCGGTAATTATCAAAACAAATGCCGCAACTTTTGCAACAGCATAACTTATTCTCATAAATTTTGAAGCGCATATAAATTTACCCCAGGCAGTTGACTGCATGGATTTTTCGCCGAATGCCGTCATACCCTTTGACAGTGCAACACTTCTTATCCCGTCAGTTGTGAATGCTCTTGCGATACATACAATAGGAAATAAAATATTTAACCAGCCCATAACCGCAAACGCAATCCAGTAAGAAGCCTCTACAATTCTATCGCCCATAATATCAAGCACAGAACCCCATTCTGAAGATTGGTTGTATTTACGGGCAATATATCCGTCAACACCGTCCATTGCAAATGCTATAATAGTTAACACAACCGATGCAATATAAGCAGGCATTGTTTCCGCATATAACAAACCGATTGCCGCAAAAGCAACAAAAACTCTGGTTACGGAAACAATATTCGCTGTATTATTTTTTATATCCATTATTAACTTATACCTCTTTCTTATTTACTTAATTTTCTTTGATCTTGATAATGCAAAATTCATGTGATCAAGATTACGAACTCTGTCGCCAAGCATAATTTTTTCAGCTTCTTCAAGAATACTTACAACAATAAACCCGTTTTCTCCATCCGAGCGGGCTTTTTTGCCTGTTTCGCAGCAACTGATGAAATGCTGGCACTCAAGTTTGAGAGGCTCTATTTCCAGATAATCTAACTGGACATTTTCAATTGTTCCTGCTTTATAGTTATCATAAATTGTCAATTTATGTTCAGGCACGGTATCATCAAGAATAGCAGTGGCTTTTGTACCACGCACAAGCAGTTGTACATGTTTTCTCGGAGTAATCCAACTGTCCGTAATATGCGCAATAGCACCGCCTTCCATCAAAATTCCGATATGGGTAATATCCATAATGTCGTTTCCGTCAGATGAACATCCGATTGCCGAAATTACCCGCTGCGGATTCTTGCCGAGAACATAACTTATCATTGAAACATCATGAGGAGCCAAATCCCACATGACACTTCTGTCATTTTTGAAATAATTTATATTAAGTCTGTCGCTCTGGGCATAAACAATATCACCAAGAACACCCTCTTCAACAAGCATTTTTAATCTGTTTACCGCCGGATGATATAAAAGCAGATGACCGACCATTAAAACAAGACCTTTGCTGTCTGCAAGTTCTTTTAAATCTTTTGCTTCCTGCGCAACTGTCGATATAGGCTTTTCTACATACACATGTTTTCCGGCTTCCAGCATTGCCTTTACAAATTTAAAATGCGTATGGCTCGGGGTAACAACGACAACACCCATAATTTCATCATTATTCAAAATATCGTGAAAATCTTTTGTTGTCTTTACATTCGGATACTGTTCCCTTACTTTTGCAAGATTATCATCATCCAAATCACAGACCATACCCAGCGCATTCAAATTGTAAAAATTACGGACAATATTTCTTCCCCATAAACCGCAACCTAAAACTGCTATTTTTTTCTCACCCATATTTCCCTAACTTTCTTATATAAAACTAAACTATATCTTAATTATAAACGCGAAAGATTAATAAGCAAACTGTTTACACGAAACATTAAAAACAAATTTACAATTATCTTTGCTGCGCTCTCTGGTTTCTGACGGCTTCCAAACGCAGATTATACATCTGTTGATAACGTTCATAAAACAAATCATGATCTTCTTCCGGAAAACACTGCACAAGTTTGTCAAGCAGCGGCTTCGGGATTTCCGAAAGTTTAACCATTCTGTCCAAAATTTCATTATTAACAGGATAAAAAGGTTTGTAATTTTTATAAAAAATATGATTACATTCCGCTTCTGCCTGAACAGAATGCTTAACAGCCTCAACACCCATTTTATAAGTCACAACAGTGTTGTCAAACAAAACCCCCTTGTATCCCTGCAATACAAGCCTTATAATTAAATCGTAATCAGCCAGAAGTTTAAATTTTTCGTCAAATCCCCGTAATTCATTGAGCACGGATTTTTTATAAATAACGGCCTGCCTTGCACAAGGCGCAACCTGAAAAACATTGAGCATAGCAGGAACAAATTGAAATACCGAGCCATCCGGCTGGCAGCAATATGCAGGAAAGAAACAAAAATCAGCGTCCTCTGCTTCCATAACACTTACAATATCCGCAATAGCGGTTATATCATGATAAAAATCATCACAACTCAAAAACCCGACATATTTGCCTTTTGCACGAAGAAGCCCCTTATTCATTGCATCAAATTTTCCTCTGTCCGGTTCTGAGAAAAAATTTAAAAATCCGGCATTTTTATATTCTTTCAAAATAACCTGAGTTCCGTCAGATGATGCATTATCAATAACAAGATGTTCGATATATTCATAAGACTGTCTGTCAAGCAGATTTATAAGCAGGGTAAAATCATCAGACTGCCCCTGTTCTACAATATTATAGGTAGGTGTTATTATTGTTACTTCCGGTTCATACATAATGTAATATCCTTATTTTTAATAATTCATATACAAATTACGAAGAATCTGCTCTTCAATATTAGCCTTATCTGCAGCAGAAGTTCTTGCATCATTTATCATAATATCAAAAGCATACAACTTGCCCCGTTTTGAAGTCAAATAACCGGCAATAGCACTTGTATCAGCTAAAGTTCCTGTTTTTGCATACAAGTTGCCTTTAAAATACAGCATCCTGTTTTTCAAAGTACCTTCAGACGGAGTCGGTAAAAGTTCCTTAAATTCTTCAAATTCTTCTGATAATGCTCTATTCATAAGAAATTCCGTCATAAATTCAGATGTCATAAGGTTGTTTTTGGAAACCCCGCTGCCATCAACAATTTTAATATCCCGCGGAGTTATATCCAATTTTTCAAAATAAGCATTAACCATTTTTAAAGAATTTTCAAAAGAACCCTGCGCATTAGCATACACTGCGCCGCTCATTTTAAACAGAGTTTCTGCCGCAAGATTGTCGCTGCTTTTCAATATCAATGGAAGAATTTTATCAAGTCCGTGCTCAACTTCACCCACAAGATAAACATCTTTAGCAGGAAGTTTTGCCGGAGTTATTTTTGAATAATATTCAAAATTTTCATCTCTGATTACATCTTCAAGACTTAAAATAAAATTCAATCTCGGACTTGCAATAGGTACGGCAAGCGACATTTTTTTCGATACGGTACCTGCGATATTCAACATATTAGGAATTTCGGTATTTTTAGACACTCCTACATTAGAAGAGGCTGAACGATTTGTCTTGGTATAATTCATGAAAGTCAGCGGATAATTTGACCGCATTGCAATATTTGCAGGGCTTTGATTAACCGACGGATCAATATCAAAATAAACAAGATTCTTATCCAGATTATACACACTGAACTTCGGCATCGCAGGATTTAAAGAATCATCCCACTGCCAGCCTTCGCCCCATTCGTGCTTATCAAAAACGGAATCATCAATATATATATTCTTAGGAGTTATTTTTTTTGCCTTTGCCGCACGGATAAGTTTTGCAAGATCCCCCGACTTTAAAAGCGGATCTCCGGACAATTTAAAATATAAGTCATTGTTAGTGCTTTTATATAAACCGGTTTTAAAATTATAATCAGCACCGAGAGCATCAACGGCAGCTGCTGCTGTAATCAATTTGAGTGTTGAAGCCGGATACATTGGAGATGTTTCATTGAGCGAATATACAGTGTCGCCGGTTTGAACATTTTTTATCATAACCGAAACAGCCCCTTTATTAACGCCCATTTTATCAAGCATCTTATTTATCGACTCGGCATAACCTGCAGTAATTGATAACATAAGAACAACTATTAAACAAACTAGTTTTTGCATAATAATTTCACCTCGTAATTATCTCTGATATCTCTCAATGTCGGGGATTTTGTTCTGAATTCGTACATCATTTCCAAATCCAAAACTCCTGAAACAATGCCTTCGCCCGACAAAATAGAAACAACTTCTTTTCCTTCGTAATCAATAATTCTTGATTCTCCAAGATTATATTCATTGTTTTTAATATAACCTGATTGAGTAAGGGCAACCATATAACACTGATTTTCTACAGCCCTAGATTTTGTCATAATTTCCCATGGAACGGCTTTTTTAAAGCCCCATGCAGCGCAGTTTATTAAAACATCTGCACCTGCCTTCATATACGCTCTGTATATTTCCGGGAATCTAATATCATAACAGATAGTCAACCCGAATTTTACATCGTCCAATTCGACCATAACAGGAGAATCGCCTGCTGATACATATTTATCTTCATCACAGCCGTAATAAGAATATAAATGATTTTTTGAATAAGCAGCAATAAGATTGCCGCTCCTGTCATAAACAGGGCAAGTATTATAATATTTCCCGTCTTTAATTGTAATGTAACTTCCGCCGATAATATTTATTGAATTCTTTTTTGCAATATAAGAAAGAAAATCATGAACGGAACCCTCTCCGAGAGTTTGAGCAGAAGCCCTGAACGAAGCACAATCCCACCCGACCGTCCAGACTTCCGGAAGCACGAGTACATCAGAATCTGAAGGAAGTCTGTATTCTAACAAATCCTTTACCTTGTTAATATTTGCTTCGACTTCACCAATAATTGATGACATCTGAAGCATAGAAATTTTTACTTCTTTTTTTGCCATAACTTTAACTTCTTTGCTTCTTTGTAGCGATCCGCTGCCAGTTTTTGCAGGTTTAACAAAGATTCTTTAATTTCTTCTGCCACCTGTTCATCCGTTTTACCGTCAGTATAAATAGGCTCGCCGTATGTATTTAAAAGCCATGTAGGCCCAAACGGACAGGTCATTTTATCCCAAGTCGGAAATCTCAGAAATGTCAAATTGTCAGAATACCAGTCAACCGGTACAATAGGAACACCTGCTTCCCTCGCAAGAGTAATTGCACCATGTTTTACTGAATGCAAAGGACCTTTTGGCCCGTCAACCATAATTGCAATATTTTCACCGTTTTTTAACTTTGTAATCATTTGCAAAGTCCCCGATACTGAACCACGGCGGCCAGATGAACCTCTGCAGGTCTGGTATCCGAGTTTTCTTGCTATAGCAGAAATTATTTCCCCGTCAATTGATGTGCTGATTAAAATATTAACATTCCCGCGGTCAGGCAAACCGTGTACGCAAAACTGGTTTCCATGCCACATTACATAAATACACGGAGAAATTCCGGGATTATTATATTCCGCAATATAAGTCAACTTATCCTGAATTCTCATCCAGGAATATACCCCGTCTGCAACTTTTGACATGTTTTTCTTATTAATCAGCCTGACCATAATATGCTAATTATAACACACAAATAGGGATAAAATAAAACAAAATTTACAAAACGATTGACTTTAAAAAACTTTTATCTTAGGATAGAAGAGCAGATGAAAATTTGCAGGGCAGGAATCCAAAAACTGCAATATCTCGTAGTTTATCAAAAGGATTACCGCCGGCCCCGTTAACGGGATGTAGCGCAGTTTGGTAGCGCACCTCGCTTGGGACGAGGGGGTCGCACGTTCAAATCGTGTCATCCCGACCATTTTTAAAAGAACCGCTATGCGGTTCTTTTTTTGTCGGTTTAGAGTGCCATTTCAAGGTCTGAATATTTCTTTGCACACAAAACCGCATGCAGCCTGCTCAAACCATACTCCCAATCTGATACCGATTAAACCGGAGGTTATTTTCCCATCCATAAAGTTAAACGTTTTGCCTCAAATTCTTTAAATGCGGCAGGAAAATCCATTTCTATCAGCAAATCGTGTATTTGAGTAATAATATATCGTCTGCGGTGAGTAATAGAAACTATTTTTCTTGCGGTTTTGCCGATAAGGTTCAGGAAAAACTTTCTGAAATTTTTGTCATACCCGTTATCTCTGGCATAAATATACATATTTCTCAACACCACTAATTCATCTACAATTCTTTCCTGAACATTATCTGCCGTGGTATAAGAGCCTTCTCTTTCTCGTCTGTAATCGTAAAGAGGTTCATCTATTACAAAAATACTGTCAATTTGAGAGCAAACCTCAAATGTAAACTGCGAATCTTCCACAATCAAACCGACCGGAAAACGAGGTTTTAAACGATCAATAAGAGATTTTCTATATATTCTGTTCCAGCAGACTCCGATAAATCCGCTGAGTGCATCGTCAATAATCTTTACGGTTCTGTCACCTTCTTTATCTTCATCCTGCAATTTTTTTGTTCCGTCTGCATTGACATTATACAAATTAAACATTATAACTTCGCACTGAGTTTTATTTAATTTGTCAACAAGAATTTCAAGAGCATTTGGTTCAATCCAGTCATCTGAATCAACAAACATTATAATATCACCTGCTGCAGCATCAAGCCCCGTATTTCTTGCTGCGGAAACTCCGCTGTTATGCTCGTGTGTTAAAATTTTAAATCTTGAATCTTCTGCTGCGAACTCACGGACAATATCCATTGAAGAATCTTTCCCGCAGTCATCAACACACAGAACCTCGAAATCATTATAAGTCTGATTTTTGATACTGTCTAAACATTCTCTTATTTCTTTTTCAACATTATAAACCGGTACAATAATAGAAAATTTTGTCATTACACACCTGCCTCCGGAGTTTCTTCCTCCGGCTCACTTAACTCAATATCAATTGCTTTTTGCAAACACAATACCTGTTTGTAATAATTCTTCTTGTGCCGGTAAATATCCGAAAATTGATACCAGTAATCCTTATTCTCTTTCATTTTGGATTCACATTCTTTATAAATCTTTATTGCTTTGGAATGGTTTTCCTTACAGATTGCAAAAATATTTGCAATATCAAGTTTGTACTGGTAATTATCCGTTAACTTAAATAATTTTTCATCAATTTTTATTGCCTCATCATATTTTTTATCATCTATGAGTTTTTGAACTTTTGACTTCAACTCATAAATTTCTTTTTGTTTAAGGCAATATTTTTGTTTTTCTTTGTCTTCGTATTCTGCGCAAATTTCAGCATAATTATTCCAGTATTCGGCATCTTTCGGGTTTTCTTTTTCTATTTCCTGATAAATTTCCCGTGCCTGCTTAAAGTTTTTATATTTTTGATACAAAATATCCGCTATATTTTTACGATAAATATATCTTTTTGAAAATACATACATCTGCTCGTTTAAATTAATTAACTCGGGATAATTTTCTTCTTTCTTGAACATTTCAAGACGCTTTTTGTACTCATCAAAAAGTTTGGTTATAAGCAGCGGAACCAACTGAAGCGCGCTGTATCGCCCTCTTATTTTGTCAACATAATTATATGCAACCTGCTTTGTTAATACCATATAAGTTGATTTATCGCAATTTTCAGGATGCTTTAATATCATACCTCTTATGGAATTTCCTTCATTTATCAAAGCACAGTATTCAAGTTCCATTTGTTTAAAATCAGGATAATCTTCAACAGTCTTTTTTATAGTATTTTCTGCTTTTTGCTTAAATTGTTCCAGTAAATTATCTATCTCATCCATATTATTTTCCCTGCAATCTCTTTATATATCATACGATACGGCAGTAAAAAAAGCAAACCTGACTGTTTTGCCGAAATATTTAACTACACGCATTGAACATATTTATCTATTTCATCATCAGAATTCATCTCTGTTGCCGCAACAAGAATCCTGTGCTCATCAAGTTTTATTCCGCCGATGATTTTATTTTCTCTTAATTTTGCAAGAAATTTATCACTGTCTGCAACTTCAATTGTAAATTCATTGAAGAAATTTTTATTAAGAGTTTTTATACCTTTTGTTTTTAATTTTTCGGACAAATTATGAGCATT
Organism: Candidatus Gastranaerophilales bacterium; assembly: GCA_944325095.1. Classification (GTDB taxonomy): domain Bacteria; phylum Cyanobacteriota; class Vampirovibrionia; order Gastranaerophilales; family Gastranaerophilaceae; genus Zag111. The sequence continues at coordinate 35,952 of CALUYV010000007.1, forward strand.
TATAGCAGACAATGCACCTGCCTGTTTAAAACCTTTCTCTCCGGTTACAGAAAGATACAACGCAGCACATAGCCCTATTAATGCTTGATTTGAACAGATATTACTTGTAGCTTTTTCTCTTTTAATATGCTGTTCTCTTGTCTGAATTGTTAAACAAAAAGCTTGATTTCCATCAGCATCAACCGTTCTGCCGGATAACCTTCCCGGCAACTGGCGCATATATTTTTCGCGGCAAGCCATAAACCCTGCACTCGGACCGCCGTAGTTCATCGGAACTCCAAGAGTTTGAACATCACCTACTACAATATCGGCACCGTACTCTGACGGAGGTTTTAAAATTGACAGGGTTGAAATATCACAGCATACAACAAGCAGACAGTCCGCAGCAGGCGGAGTGATAATTTCGCCGTAATAATCAGGAGTCTGCACAAGTACACACGCATAATCCGATGTATTTTGCGGAACTTCGTCCACCCAGTCAACTTCAATGGCTTGTGAATATGTATAAGTTTTTATTACCTGCTTATATTCAGGATTTATAGAATTAAAAACACAAACTTTATGTTTTTTAGAGATTCTGCAAGCCATAAGAATTGCCTCGGCACAAGCCGTACCTGCATCATAAACGGTTGCATTTGCGACATCCATACCGGTCAGCCTGCAAATCATTGTCTGAAATTCGTACATAACCTGCAAAGTTCCCTGCGAAATTTCCGGCTGATAAGGAGTGTATGCCGTAGTGAACTCAAACCTTCCGGCAACCTGTGCAATACAAGCAGGAACATACTTGTTATAAATACCTCCGCCTGCAAATATTGCATAGTCTGATTTATTCTTATTTGCCAGAGATTTAATAACATTTCTGACTTCAAGTTCACTCAAACCGTCTGCCAAATCAAGTTTTTCCATTCTGACATCAGCAGGAATCTGTCCGAACAAATCCTCAACTCTTTCCACCCCTGCGGCTTTACACATTTCGCATACGGTTTCTTCGTTATGTACTAAAAAATTATTCATATTACTCCACTTCTTCTTTATATTCTGTATAAGTTAACAAATCGGCAAACTCATCTTCATCTCCGGTCGGTTCAATTTTTACAAGCCAGCCGTTTTCATAAGTATCTTCGTTCAAGGCTTCAGGAGATTCAATTAATGCGGTGTTTACTTCTGCAATCTTTCCGCTGACCGGCATATAAATTTCAGAAGCGGCCTTGACTGATTCTATATTTGCAAAAACATCCCCTTTGGCAAATTCATCCCCGACTTCAGGAAGTTCTAAAAATACAATATCTCCTAATTGGTCAATCGCATAATCTGTTAAACCCACAGTGCACAAATCACCCTTCAAGATGTATTCATGAGATTTTGTACATAAAATATCTTCTGAAAAATCCATTTGTTATTCTCCTTTTCATAATATATTAAACTACTTTACTCTGTTTCTTTTTTGTACAAACGGCCGTTTTACAACCCGTGCATCATGTAATTTTTCCCTTATCATAACCTGAACAACAGCATCTGTACAAATTTCTTTGATATTTTTTACATACGCAAGCGCGATATTTTTTCCGGTACTCGGAGAAACGCATCCGCTTGTAATATGTCCGGCTTTTTCTCCGTTAAAGTAAACATCATAACCGTGTCTTGCAATATTTTTATCCAGCATTGCCAGCCCGACAAGTTTTTTTGATACTCCGTTTGCAATCTGGCTCATAATAATTTCTTTGCCGTTATAATCAGCAGTTTTATCTTTAGGAATAGACCAGGATAAACCGGCTTCAACAGGTGTTGTATTTTCATCAAGATCATTTCCGTAAAGATGAAGAGCAGCCTCAAGCCTCAATGTATCTCTTGCACCCAGCCCGATAGGTTTAATCCCGAACTCTTTCCCCTCTTCCAAAATTTTATCCCATAAAAATTCGGAATATTCATTTTCCACAAGCAGTTCAAATCCGTCCTCACCGGTATAGCCGGTACGGGAAGCCAAAAGTTTTATACCTTCAATAATTGCGGGTTTTATGGTGAATGACTGCTGGGATGGTATGTTATACCCCATTTTTCTGACTAAATCAATTGCTCTTGGTCCTTGAATTGCAAGCAGTGAATAATTATGAGATTGGTTATCTATTTTTACATTCATTCCCCTTTTATTTCTAACGAGCCAATTCAAATCTTCATCAATTCTTGAGGCGTTGCAAATTACAAGATAATACTCAATCCCGAGTTTATATATTATCAAATCATCTATAAGACCGCCGTTTTTATTCGGGAGCTGACAATATACAGCCTTTTCATAAGCAAGTTTTTCAATATCCTGCGGAACAACTTTATTCAAAAAAGCAGTAGCATCCTTCCCTGATACAAAAACTTCTCCCATATGAGAAACATCAAACAATCCGACATTTTCTCTGACAGTTTTATGCTCTTCTATGATTGATGAGTATTGAACAGGCATATGCCATCCGGCAAAATCAACCATTTTAGCACCGAGCGCAACGTGTTTATCATGCAAGTATGTTTCCTTAACCATAAATCCCCCCGTAAACTATACCCTATTTTTCCACGTAAACCCGCATTTTGTCAATAATATATTTAGATAAGCTAATACTTATCAATGTAAATAATCTAAATTTCCCTTCTGTATAACATAATATGCGCATCCGTATCCTGTTGAAGTTTTGAATAAAAAAGTTTTTACATCGTGATTTTACTCTTTTCTATTGCCTTTATTAAAAAAAAGGACTTTATCCAAGTCCTTTTTTTTATTTTGCCAGTTGTTTGTATAAATCAATTTCTTTTTGCGATAATTTGTCAGGCAGAACAATTTTTATTCTGGCATTCAAATTGCCGTAACCTCCGGATTTTTTCGGGAGCCCAAGATTTTTGAGCCTTAGCATTTTACCTGATGAGGTCATCTTCGGTATCTTAATAGAAATTGCACCGTGAAGGGTTTTTATTTCTTTCTGACAGCCCAATACGGCCTCAGGCGGGGTAATTTCGACATCTTTGGTTAAATCTGAACCGGAAATCTGATACTCGTTATCAACAGGATGTATTATAAGGTACAAATCACCCTTTTGACCGTATGCATCAGTTTTCCCTTCGCCTTTCAGTCGAATTTTCTGACCTTCTTTTACTTCTTTTGGCAGTTTAACCTTCAATGAACGGGTTTCATTTATAATACCCGTGCCGCCGCAGGCACTGCAATATCCTCCGCCCGGCGGGCACTGGGTACATTTTCTCATATCATTGAATTTGACAGCAACAGGGGATTCGGAAAACAAATCCTGAGCAGTTACATTTAGAGTTTTTGTAACATCCAAATCTTCAGGTTTTGTTTTTGCGGAGCGTCTGCCGCCGCCGGTTGAATATGCTCTTGAAAAATCTTGAGCCCCCATGCCGGAATCAAAATCAAAACCCGAAAAACGGCTTCTTGTTCCGGAAGATGAGCCTGCACCCATCATATCTCCGAACAAAGAACTAAAGAAATCGGAAAAACCGCCCATATCCTGCCCGTTGAAATTGAAGGTTTGATAATTGCCTCCGCCGAAGTTAAAGTTTTCAAAACCAGGAGGCGGAGTATAGTCAGCACCGCCCTGCCAGTTGGAACCTAAACTGTCATATCTTTGCCGTTTCTGTTTATCACCTAAAACTTCGTATGCTTCATTTATTTCTTTAAATTTTTCTTCCGCTTCTTTTGTTTTATTTACATCGGGATGGTATTTACGCGCCAGTTTTCTGAATGCGGATTTTATTTCCGCTTCCGAGGCATCTCGTTTCACTCCCAAGGTTTCGTAATAGTCTTTATATTTCATAATAGTATCTCCTGCTATTATAATAATATAAAACTATTAAAAAGTTTGAAATTTTAATTATTTTTTAATGAATAGAAAACTTTATTTCTCTTTTAGATTTTCGCTCATTTCGGAAAGATTTGTTTTTATCAATGCAGTAATATCATTCCTCTGCAAAAAATCGAGAATTTCTTTTTTGCTGCCGGCAGCAAGAGTCCTTGATGTTTGAATTTTCATCTGCGGATGAAGCATATTCAATGAAAGAAAATGCCGCCCTGAATTGTCCGGAGTCTGCTCTACAGACAAACCAAAGGCTTTGCAGTATAACTTATCCGATTCGTTTCTTACACTTTGATCAATACTGCGATAGTATTGAGAATCGGAAACATAATTTGCCGCTTCTTGCTTTAGATTATTTACTAAATTTACTATTGATTTATTAATATCCATTTTTGGTTTTTCTTGGGTTTTAAAAACTTTCATAAATTCATTTTTTTCTAATTTTATCATATTTACCTCAATTAATCTATTGTTATGCTGCTATACTAATATGCGGAACAAATCCGGCCTTTTTCGCTGTCTGCTGTGCATCATCTATTGCATGCAATCTTATCATATTATCTTCACTCAAGATAGGGTTAAATTTTGCAGGTAACTGCGGTTTTGCCGCCTGAATACCCAGTTCCAGATCCCGATAATAATCATAACACGCACTCAAGTATTTATTATATTCATTATATTCATCCGGAGATAGACCTTTTGCTGCGGCTTGATATTCATCATAGACTGCCCCTAAAGTATTTTTATTACGTCTTGAATCATATGCAATATGTTCAACTTCACCAAACGGCCCTTTGCCTCTGACCTGTATTTCAGCAAGCGTACCGTCTGAAAGTTCCACATTGAATTGAGATGTTGTATATCCGGAATCCTTTAACGCCTGCTGCTCAAGAGGAGTAAGCGATTGGCTGAATCTTCTTGCCTCAGAACAAGTTACAATATCAAAATTGTTACCAGTAACAAGCTGCATTTCTCTAAATTGTGCAATCTGTTTATCAGAAAAATACGGTATGCCATTATGTCCCGTATAATTTTCAAGTTCGGTAATCTTCATCGGTTTAATCTTGTTATAATTCAATTTTAATTCCTTAACAATGGCAGGACTTACCCCGCTTTTTTCTATTTGCTCTATTGTTGCTGCACCTGTTTCGACAGCATGCTTTAGTGAAGAAAGCATAACCTGATTAAACACCGGTGCTGATTGTTTTTCTGCCAGTGCAAGTTTCACTGTTCTGGAATATTTTTGCGCAATCTTGAGTTCTGCTTGCGTTAACGGTTCAAGATTAAAAAATTTCATCATGATTTTTTGTTCGTCAGCAGTTAATGCTTTATTATCAATTTTAATTGTTTTTAAAGTATCAACAATATCTGCAGTTGTAAGATTTTTCATCGTAATCCTGCCGCCTATTGCATCCCTGATCATAGAACTTGCGACTGAATCAGAACGAATAACCTTGCCTTTTAAAACTTTCTTTTCTAACTTTGAATAAACAGAATTGGCCCCTTTTGCCCTGACTGAAATATCACTCCCAGGAAATATTTCCTGAATTTCTTTCTTTGCATCCGGTAAAATATCTTTGTACCGTTTGGCAAGCCTTATAGAAACATTGCCGAGTTCCCCTTTTACAGGTTCATCAAGTTTATCCGTCAGATAATTTTTCCTTATTCTGATAACCGGTTTTGAACCGTTCAATGTTAAAGGCGCAACCGGCATTGTAATATCAGGCTTTACATTATATTGAACGGCCGTTGTTGAAAAGTTCACAGACTTTTTTGCCTCATCAAACGGAAGATAATCGTTTCCTAATTTTACCTTAACTTTCGGTTTGCATTTAAATGCGCTCCTGACAGGCTTCGCCGCCGCAGACAAGACCTTTGAAATTAATCCCATTCTTCATTTTCTCCTTGATAAATATATCCCCTATATACGATATAAAAAATTTTTCATACCGAAATTGACAAAAAAAAGAGATACATTACAAATCTGTAACATATCTCTTTTTTTAATTGTTAAATCTTACTATCTTAGACTTACCTTAACTGCAGGTCCTTTTTGAGAAATTTCAACTTTGTTTTCTCTTGCTAACCAGCCTAAACCTAAATCTGCAAAATTACCTTTTAAGTCCAATTCTTTTTTCATTTTTGCAAATGTAGTAGTTCCGTTTGCACTGAGGTAGTTGTAGATTTCCCCAGCTGAAAATCCGATTTGTTCTTCCAGTGTTAATGATGCTCTTTTTGTTGCCATAGTCGTTGCTCCTCTTTTTTATTGTATAAACTACACCTTTTCGGTATCTTGATAGTACAATATTTTGCAAAATATTAAATCATATTTGAGCTGTAGATTTTTATATTATTATGCTAGAATATAGTCCGGAAGGAGTATTGAAATTGTTTATTGAAGGGAGCCTGGCATCTGACAAGACCGAAATTCTTACCGGTAAATATTCAGGACTTTTAAATCATGGGATAAAAGCCTCTGAAATTCTTGTTCTTGTTCAAAACTCCACACTCAAACAGCAGTTTATAGATAAAACATTGGAAAAATTAACAATTCCGGGATTTGAAAAACTGCAGGTTCATTCATTTTTTTCGCTGGTTTATAACACTATTTCCGACAACTGGGCTTTTCTTGAAGACAGAAATATTTTTGATAATCCGGCAATACTGCCAAATCTCGCAGGGCTAGAGGTTTCGCAGTTCATTTTAAAAGACATCCTCAAAGAGGTAAAATTTAAAGGTTACAATTCCCGTTTATCTCTGCTGCACCAGATTTTCAGACGATATTCTCTTATTGTCCAGAATAATTTGTCACAATCAGAAGTCGATGAAAGAGCAAAAATATTAAAAGAAGGATTTTCTGATGATGCAAA
>CALUYV010000008.1 GCA_944325095.1 Candidatus Gastranaerophilales bacterium
AATAAGGAGGAAAAGTAATGGCAGGCAAATTTAGTAATATTACATTTGACATGGTTAAAAATGCCATAAAAAAACATGATAATATGAGTGAAAAAGAACTCAAATGTTATGGCGATGTATCCAGAACTTACTTTTTATTGTATAACGATAAAATATATCCGCCTAAAAGGATAATCAGGCTTGCTCTGGATAAAACAACAAAAGAACTTGCCAAAGACTTTGATTTTAATGCAATTGAAGCAAAGAATTATTTGCAAAATATCGGATTTGAAGTTTTAGGTGAAAAAAATAGTCGTTGTAATGATTCATCTAATGTGGATATTTCAGCAGTTGAAGGACTAAGATCAGAAAGTCAAGTTTTAAGAATTAAACGGAACCGCCAAATTGTCATTGATGCCAAACAAAAAAATAACTATACTTGTGAAATATGCGGGTTTAAATATAATGATAGCATTGTTCATGCGCATCATTTATTCCCTGTTTCAAAATTAGTAGGGAAAACAATTGTGAATTCAAAGGATTTAATTATCCTTTGTCCGAATTGTCATTCTATTGCACATTATTTGCTCAGACAGAGTTCTAAGTATGAAAAACGCAATAATTTAACAGAAGAAATTAAAAAGATTAATAAATCTATAAATTATAAAAATCAATAAACTTTTTCTCTGTGTGAATTTAGAATCGAGTTCAGGGTGACAGAATGCACCTTCCCCTGATTGGGGAAGGTTGGGATGGGGAGTTTCCCGCAAGGGCTGTCTATTTCGGCATTCTGAACAGCGGAGCAAAGCGCAGCGTGATTCAGAATCCCCTGCAAACCTCTGCTTTGGCGTCATACCAGACTTGATCTGGTATCCCCTACGAGTACAAATGGTGTTAAAAATATTCCGACCCTCGCATATGTTCAACTATGCGATTCCGGGTCGCATTTGGATTATTCGGGATGTCGGAAAACTCATCGTTTCCCTCCACCTTACGGGCTTGGTTCGCATTCGCTCACTCATCGCCCTACCGAAAATCCAACCGGAATGACCAAGAAACAACCGCCCCACTCTATTCATCTTAATATACAAAAAGGCATTTGTTTAATTAAACAAATGCCTTTTTAATAAATAATTTACAGGTATTAATGGCAAAGTGCCAGCAATACGCCTGCAGCAACGGCAGAACCGATAACGCCTGATACATTCGGCCCCATTGCGTGCATCAACAGGAAGTTTTGAGGATCAGCCTCCTGACCAACTTTGTTTGATACACGTGCTGCCATCGGAACTGCGGAAACCCCTGCAGAACCGATAAGCGGGTTGATTTTTGTTTTAGAAAACAGGTTCATAAGTTTTGCCATCAAAACACCGCCTGCTGTGGCAAGTGAAAATGCCATAATTCCCAAAAAGAGAATAAACAGTGTCTGACCTGTTAAAAACTGGCTTGCTGAAAGTTTTGAACCGACTGTTAAGCCTAAGAATATTGTAACAATATTGATTAATGCGTTTTGCAAAGTGTCTGATAATCTTTCAACAACTCCGCATTCTCTGCATAAGTTACCGAAGCAGAACGCACCGACAAGCGGGCAGGCACTCGGTAAAAGTATAATACAAAGAAGCAGTACCATCAGAGGGAATACAATTTTTTCACGTTTTGAAACTTCTCTTAATTGTACCATTCTGATTTTTCTTTCAGCCTCGGTTGTCAATAGTTTCATAATTGGCGGCTGAATTACAGGAACAAGTGCCATATATGAATATGCAGCAACCGCAATTGCTCCAAGAAGTTCAGGAGCTAATTTATTTGTTACATAAATAGATGTAGGCCCGTCAGCACCGCCGATAATACCGATAGCACTAGCCTGTTGAATTGTAAATGGTTCCATGCCCATAGCGGTCATAACCGGTGCAAGTGCCAGTGCTAAAAGCAATGCGCCAAATATACCAAATTGAGCGGCACCGCCTAAAAGTGCGGTTTTAGGGTTTGCAATTAACGGCCCGAAGTCTGTCATTGCGCCAACACCCATAAAGATAATCAACGGGAATATCCCTTTGTGAATACCTGCTTCAAATATAATTCCAAGGAAGCCTGCAGGGCCTGCAATTTCTTCCCCCGGCGGCATAGGAATATTCGATAATAATCCGCCGAATGCAATCGGAACCAGAAGTAATGGTTCAAATTGCTTTTTAATACCGAGCCACAACAGGAACAAGCAGATTAAAATCATAATCCATTGTCCGTGCATGTGCAATACCTGCTCAAAACCTTTAAGTGCCGGATCCGGATCTAATACAAAGTTCATCAAACCTGTAGTATTCCAGAGTTCAATTAAACCGTCATGTATATTCATAACCTATCCTCCTTAACCTACTACAGCCAAAGCCTGACCTGTAACAACCTTTTCACCCTGGGTAACAAGGATAGATTGAACGGTACCTGCTTTAGGTGCCTTAATTTCTATTTCCATTTTCATTGCTTCAAGCACAAGAATTACATCGCCTTCATTTACGGAGTCGCCTTCTGATGCTTCAATTCTCAAGACATTGCCCGGAACACCCGCAGTGACTTCTTCTCCTGAACCTGCTGCAGCATGTGCATGTTCAATACCTGCTTTAACATCAAAGTCATAAGCCTGACCGTTAACGGTTGCTTTATCTCCGTTAAATGCGACAGCATATTTTTTGCCGTTAACTGTAACAGTGTATTCATTTGAATCAGAAGATACTGCAGCCGGTTTTCCAGCGGTTTTGTTAACAGAAACGGTACCTTTTCCTAATAAGAAATCAACACCTTTATCAACATTGCCGTCTTTACATGCTGCTGCAATAAACAGATTTTCATCGGTAACAGGCAGTCCTGCTGCTTTTAATCTTTCTTCTGCTGCTTTTAATCCTTTTTCAGGGTCTTTGTCATTTAAGTCAACAACTTTTTCTGTTGTCGGCATCAAACCTGTTTTTTCTTCTGCCCATTTTACAAGTTCCGGATCCGGTTCACAAGGAGTTTTTCCAAAGTAACCCAGGATCATCTTAGCATATCCCGGATTTGCTTTTTCCCAAGGATGATCGGATATTGCATTCAAGAAAGATTGCTGAGCATAGAATTGTGAAACAGGTGTAACAGAAGTTCCAAAGCCGCCTCTTGCAACAACTTCTTTCATATTTTCGATTAATTTAGGAAATTTATCCAGCATACCCATATCTTTCAACTGGTTAACCGTTGTTGCGGTTGCACCGCCAGGTAACGGAGCCTGAATAAGAATAGGGTTAACAGCAAGAGAAATCGGAGAAATAGGATAATCCTTCATACATTCTTTGAAGATTTCTTCTGTTTCCATAATTTTTCTTATATCTAAACCTAAATCGTAATCGGTGCCTTTTAAAGCATGCCACATAGAGATAATATCAGGCTGGCCAGTTCCGCCTGAAACAGGTTTCATCGCAAGGTCGATACCGTCAGCACCGCCTTCTAATGCAGCAAGATATGCAGCCAGACCTGTTCCTGCAGTTTCGTGAGAATGGAATCTGATATGAGCGTCAGATCCAAGAATTTCACGAGCCATTTTAACTGTTGCATATACTTTTCTAGGGTTTGAAGTTCCTGAGGCATCTTTGAATGCAAGACTGTCAAACGGAAGTCCTGAATCAAGAATATTTCTCAATACTCTTTCGTAAAATGCAACATCATGCGCACCTTCGCAGCCGTACGGCAATTCCATCATTGTGATGGTTACTTCGTGCTGCATTCCGTGTTTTTTAATAGAATTTGCAGAATCAATCAGGTTGTTCACATCATTTAATGCGTCAAAGTTTCTTACAACATTAACACCGTGTTTTGCAAACATTTTTGCGTGCAAATCAATTACATCACGAGGCTGAGAATTTAAACCTACAACATTAACTCCGCGGGCAAGCGATTGCAATTTAACATCCGGACCGACTGCTTCTCTGATTTTGTCCATTGTTTCAAAAGCATTTTCGTTGCAGAAAAATATCGGTGCTTGAAATCTTGCGCCGCCTGCTGTTTCGAAATGTTTAATACCGGCATCTACTGCTGCTTTCAAGGCAGGGATAAAGTCCTCTACAAGAACTTTTGCCCCGTAAATTGATTGGAAACCATCTCTGAATGAGGTATCCATAACTTTAATAAGTTTTTTTCCCATACTTTTAAGTCCTTTCTTATATCAAAAACTAACTTCTGCCTGCTTTTACCGCTGCAATAGCAAGTGCAATTGCTTCATCAACATTTGCGCTGACTTTTTGCGCAGTATTTTTCACACCTTCAACCGTTTCCGGAAAAAGTCTGTTCAACTGGCGGACTGCACCTGTCATAACACCCATGAAGATAACAAGTATCATGAGGAATGACAGAACTACGCTCATCCCGATTCCGAGTAATTCTAACCCGTTTGCTAAATTTTCATTCATAATATATCTCCTACTGTAAGTACAACTTCTTTATTTTCTGTATTAACAATGACAAGTTCTCCGTTGTCATTTATTGATTTTGCAAATCCTTCAATTGTTTTATCAAAGATTTGGACACTTAGTTTATTGTTCAAAAAACAATTTCTTTTTATATAATCATTTTTTATAACCGGGAATCCGCCTTCCAAAAATCTATCATAGTTTCTAAAAAATTCATCTGACAGTTTTTTCAAAAATTTTTCTTTATCAACAGAACGATTAATTTCCAGATTAAGCGAAGTTGCTATTTTATCAGGAATTGCATCTATCTCTTTTTGCTCTGCATTAAGATTTACGCCGATTCCGAGAATAATTCCTTTGGTCTTTTCTCCCATCATAACTGATTCAGCTAATATTCCGGCTATTTTTTTGCCGTCAATTAAGACATCATTCGGCCATTTTATCTGAGGTTTCAGTTCATAAGTTTCAAGAACTTTGCACAAGCATACCGATAAATACTGGGTTAAATTCGGATAATTTTCGGTATGTCCATACGGTTTTAGAACTATTGATAAAAAAAGATTTCCTTCCCCTAAATCAACCCATGAACGACTAAGCCTGCCACGGCCGGAAGTCTGTTTATTTGCGCTAATAAGGGTTTTATCTTCCAGAATATCAATTTTTGACTTTGCATAAGCATTTGTCGAATCAATATTTTCCAGTTCTATAACTTTCATTTTCTCTCTCAGTGGACTATACACAAATCCATTATATAACAAACATAAATTATACGAAATTAAACATTAATTTCCTGATTTTTAAATTGCATTTCGTAAAGATGTTTATAATAGCCTTGAGGAATCCGCATCAATTCATCATGAGTTCCGAGTTCTACGAGTTCTCCTTCATTTATTACTGCGATTCTGTCAGCATTATTAATTGTTGATAATCTGTGGGCAATCACAAAAACTGTTTTATTTTTAATAAGATTGTCCAGTGCTTTTTGAACAATTGCTTCCGACTCATTATCAAGGGCAGAAGTTGCTTCGTCAAGAATAACAATAGGAGCATCTTTTATCATTGCTCTTGCAATTGCAACTCTCTGTCTTTGTCCTCCGGATAAAGTTGTTCCTCTTTCTCCGACTTTTGTATCAACACCATCTTCAACCGTAGATAAAAATTCATCCAGATGAGCCATTTTTATTACATTCTGCAATTCTTCTTCCGTTGCATTTTTATTGCCCATTAAAATGTTTTCTCGAATTGTTCCTGTGAATAAAAAGTTATCCTGAAAAACGAATGAAATATTATTTCGTAAAGATTTTATATCTATATTTTTTATATCAATTCCGTCAAATTTTATAGAGCCGCTTTTGATATCATAAAATCTTGGCAAAAGATTAACAATTGTACTTTTCCCGCCTCCTGAATTTCCGACAAGGGCAATAGTTTCACCTTTATTAACATGAAGTGAAAAATCTTTTAATACAGGTGTATCCGGTTCGTATTCAAAAACAACATGCTCAAAATCAATGGCGTTTTTCAAATCATTCATCACAACAGGGTTTTCGCAGTTTTTAATATTCGGAACAAGATCAAATAATTCAAACACCCTGCCGAGTGCAACAAATGTAGTTTGAATATCCGTTAATGTTCTGCCTAAATCTTTAACCGGCTTATACAAAAGTAAAAGCGAAGTTACAAAAGAGGCAAAACTTCCTGCCGTCATCTGTCCTGTGAGAATTAAATGATTCCCGTAAAACATTACAAGAGCAATACCTATAGAACATATAAAGTACATTATAGGCGACATCCAGCCGACTCGTTTTGTCAGCGATATGGTCAAATTAAATTGTTCTTTAATCTGTTTTTCAAATTTAGCATTTTGCGAATCTTGAAGGTTGTATGCCGTCATAATTTTGTTGCCTGCAAATGTTTCATTAATATTTGTAGTCATACTTCCGCCGACAACCATTGTAGCGTTAGAAACTTTTTTAATTCTTTTTCTTATTAAAGTTACCGGTGTAATCGCAATTGCCATAATTCCGACCCCGATTATTGCGAGTTTCCAGGAGTTATACAAAAGCACTCCGACAAGTCCGACAATACCAAAACTTGTCATTACAAATGTTTTTATTGTATTTATTATATTTTTTGATGCAGTTTCCGGATCGGTAAAAAACCTTGTCAAAACCAGACCCGAAGAATTTATATCATAAAACACCGGATCAAGTGATGTTAGTTTTTTAAACAACTCAACTTTTAAAGAGTTAGATATTTTATTACCAGTCCAATCTGTTAAATAGTTATTTGAATATCGTAAAAGCCCCTGAATAAGAGCAAAAGCAACAATAGCAAAAGGAATAGCAGTTGCAAGAACATTTTGTTCAATTGAAATTCCTGCGATTTTCCAGGTCTGACCGTTTATAACACAGTCCATATAAGGTTTCAGTGCAAAAGCTACAACCCCGTCAAGCAAGCCGAGCGGAATTGCAAGTAACATATTTAAAAGAATTCTCGGCACATGCGGTTTTAAAAAAGGTGCAATCTTTTTTGACAAATAACCGTATCTGAAAGCATCTTTCGACACTGTGTTTTTTAATCTGTAATCCATATAACCTTATACTCCCTATTCTATTTTTTCAGTATTACATAAAAATTGCGGTTTTACAAATCATCAAGAATCGATTTTATTGCGTTTATTTTGTTATCTTCCATCCTGTGCCCGCCGCCTTTTATTTTTGTATAAGATTTGAGATTAGGAATAATTGCAGCCACTTCATCAATTTTTGCCGTTTTGACATACCGGTCATTGCCGGTCTGCAAGATATATATGTCGGTTTTATTGTTTTTCAAATACTGGGTAATATCAAAAACTTTTTGATACTGTTCTTTAAAATTATACACATATTTAATAAGACTCATCTCAAATTTGTATTTTTTTGGATGCATCATAACATTTCTGAGCCAGAATTCAAGAGAGTTCATAGGCGAAACCATAATTAAAAAAGAAGGTTTAATTTTATCTGAAACTTTTGCGCCGATATATGCGCCGAAACTATGACCGATTAATCCAATATTTTTGGCTCCGCTGTCCTTCAGGTATTTAATTGATGCTGCAACATCCCGTGCTATATCTTCTTCCTGAATGTTTGCAGACGGCGGATTCTTTCCGTAGCCTCTGTAATCTATTGCAAGAACCCCGAATTTTGTTTTTGCAAGTTCTTTATATAAAGGCTGGTTATTTGTAATGTTTTGCGAAAAACCGTGTAAAAATAACACATAATCTTTGGAATTCTTTGGATTAATATCCCAGGCATTAATTTTCTCTTTCGGAGAAACCGCAATTTTTACATCCCTGATTAAAGGTGCAAGGTCTTTGTCTTTGGAAACATACGGTCTTTGAGAACCTCTTATTGAAGTTTTATATGCTTTTTGTTTTAAATAATTTCGTATAAAAGCCTCAAAAAATGAAACTCCGGTAAAATTTACCTGCTGAGCCGGAGTATTCTTTACAAAAGTATCGGGTTTTAACTCAAAAGCGTTTCTGCAGGTAACTTTACCTGCAGGATAATTACTATAAATATTTCCGCTGTGAAAGCGATTTTGTTGAATATTTGAAACTATCATCTCCATATCCCCGGATTCAAACTTATTTTAGCATAAAAATATTGACAAAAAGAATTGATTATTGTAACCTGAACTTACCCGGTTTCTCATTAAACGAGAAAAACCGCACGGGCGTGTGGTGGAATGGTAGACACGCTAGTCTTAGGAACTAGTGCGCAAGCATGGGAGTTCGAGTCTCTTCACGCCCACCATTTATAAATAAGAGCCTTCAATGGCTCTTTTTCAGTATGTTTTCAGGCTCCAGTCAGTCTTGCGGTTTGTGAAATTTTATAAATTCAGGGTGGCAATGATATTTAAAATATCTTATACGGATTCAAAATATTATTAGGATCAAAAATCTTTTTTATCTGACGCATGTATCCTATTGCACCATTATCAATAACTTTTGAAAGATAAGGTTTTTTAACAATTCCGATACCGTGCTCTCCGGAAATAATTCCGCCAAGACGGGAGGTTAAATCATATATTTCGGATTTCGCAAGTTTATATCTTGCATACTCATCTTTATCATTGTAATCAATAGGGATTTGAGGGTGGACGCTGCCATCTCCGACATGTCCGACCATACACATTATTAAATCATATTTTTTACAAATTTTTTGGATTCCTTTTATCAATATAGAAAGATTTTCACGCGGTACAACTACATCATCTGTTGTGATATTCGGTCTTAACTGTACGCACGCTGCCATTGATGAATGACGAGCTTCCCATATTTTGTCAGCATCTTCTTTTTCTTTTGCATATTTCAAATTTTTGGCATTATTTGATTTCAAAATGTCACAAATTAAGTTCATCTGTGCTTCAATGACAGTTTTAAACCCGTCAACTTCGATTATTAATGCCGCTTCTTTATCGCATAATAAACCGCATTTTTTGTACGATTCAACGGTCAAGAGAGCATTTTTGTCCATTAAATCTATTGTTGTAGGACATATTTGTTTCTTTATAATTTGATTAACGGAATTTACAGCCTCTTCAACGGTATCGAAATAAGCAAGCAAAACTTCGGAAGCCTCCGGTTTGGTAATTAATTTTACGGTAATTTCTACAACAATCCCCAGAGTACCCTCAGATCCGACAAACAGGCTGCCAAGATTATATCCTGCAGCATTTCTTATTGTATTAGAGCCGGTGCGAACAAGACTTCCGTCAGACATCACAACAAGCAAATCTATAACATAATCTCTGGTACATCCGTATTTGAATCCTCTTGCGCCGGATGAATTTTGAGCAACACTTCCGCCCATTGTGGAAACTTTTAAATTTGACGGATCCGGCGGATAATACAGTCCGAGAGATTCTACCTGCTTCTGTAATTCCCCTACAACAACACCTGGTTGAACTCTTGCAGTCATATTAACAGGGTTTATCTCCAAAATTTTATTCATTTTAGAAAAATTCAAAACAATCCCGCCATGAGATGGAATACAGGCTCCGACAGTATTCGTTCCTGCTCCGCGGCAGATTATCGGGGTTTTGTGTTTATTGGCAATTCTGACTATTTCCTGAACCTGCTCTATGCTTTCGACAAAAACAACAACATCAGGCAATTGAACATGCTCTTGAATATCGCTTGCATCAAACGAATATACATATCGTTCTTCAGGTTCTGAGAGCACATTCTGTCCGGGTATTTTTTTGTATATGTCAGTTATTAATTCCTTAGTCAACATAAGATGCCAATTTTTCTACATTGATACTCAATTTAGCAATTTGCTTATCAATTTTATCAATTTTTCTAGTAACTTTTGTGTCATCTATATCTTCTACCGCTGAAAGAATTTTTTCAATAGCCATTTCAAGTCTGTCTATTCTTTCCTGTTGTTCTTCAAATTTATTTTCAATTCCGGTTAGTTTTGAAACTTGTTTTTCAAAGAACGCAAGACGTTCCTGCTGTTCGTCAAATTTTTCTTCCAGCGAATTAAGAATAACCGTCTGTTCAGGAAGGTCTTTTTTCAGACTTTCTATAACCGATTTAACTTCAACAATCTCTTCGGAATTGGTTGAAATTTTATTCATACTGTCGCTAGCCGAATCAATCCATTCTCCGACATATATCAAAGCCTGACGCATAACAGCATCGGAATCATTTGCTTTTTCCAGAAGTTTTGTAACTTTATCAACTTTTGTTGTTAACTGTTCCGTAAGTGCTTTGCCGAATACTTCAAAATTATTATTTAAAGCATTATATGTTTCGCCGGATGCCGCAATAATATGTTTTGAAAGTTTGGTCAGACTAACGATATCTGTATTAATTTTATCAAAGTTTAATTGAAGTCCGAGAAGTTCATCTTTAGATAATGCACTTTGAAGTTCGGATACCGAAGAACCAATCTTATTGATATTTTCAAGCAGTGATGAAAGGTGGGCAGCCTGATTTTCCTGCTCATTAGTCTGTAAATCTTTCAGAGCAAGCCTTAATTTTGCAAGGTCAGACTCGATATCCTGCATTGAATAGGTATAATCAGAAGCATCTTCCGTATTTGTTATCTGTTTTAATTGATCTGTTACGGCAGCAAGGTTTTGATTAATTTCATCAGTCTTTTCTTCAACAAAATCTTTAATGTCTTCTGATTCTTCAACAAAAGAAACCTGCTCAAATACAGCTACAACCGCAGCCATAAGAGATTCTTTCATCTCTTTTATCGTTTTTTGAATTTGTTTTGTATTTTGAACCGTATTAAGATTGCTGACTTCAACGGTCAATTCTTTTAGACATTTTTTTACGGCTTCCGTTTTTTGATTATGCTCTAAACTGTCAATATAATCCATTTGAGCCATAATCAAATCTTTTATGTCTTTAAATTCTTTCTGCGAATATTCGTTTCCGTTTTTGGAAAGTGCATCTATTTTGTTATTAATGACTTCCAAAATCGCAGTGATTTTTATATCTGAATCGGAATAATTTTTGACTGACGAAAGATTTTCTTCAACTTGTTCAAGTGTCGTGCGTATATCGTCAAAATCGGCAGAATTATCCGTATTGGCAACGATATCTACTTTTGCATCAAGCAAATCCAATCTTTGTTTAATTTCGTCTGCAAAATGCTGGGAAGTTAAAAATTCACTGCCCGCAGCCGCATTGTTATCACCGAGTTTTTCTTCAAGCAGTTCGAGTTTTTCTCTGAGTTCATCAGATAAAACCGTATTCTCAGAATCCGCTATAATATCAATTTTGCCTTCAATGAGATTGAGTCTGTCTTTTAGTTCCGCAACAAGGTCATCATTATCAGTATTGGCAATAATATCGACTTTGCTCTCGATAAGACTCAACTTGTCTTTCAATTCCATAACAAGTTCGTTGCTGTCTGAGCCGGCAAGAACATCCACTTTGCTCTCAATAAGGCTTAACTTATCTTTCAATTCCGATACAACTTCGTTATTGTCAGAATCAGCAATGATATCAACTTTGCTTTCGATAAGACCTAATTTATCTTTCAATTCCGATACAAATTCGTCATTGTCGGAATCCGCAAGAATATCAACTTTGCTTTCGATAAGACCTAATTTATCTTTCAATTCCGATACAAATTCTTCATTATCGGAATCTGCAAGTATATCTATTTTACTTTCGATAAGGGCGAGTTTTTCTCCGACTTCATCAGCAACCGAAACTCCTGCAATTTTAGCAAATTCGTCGAGTTTTTTTGTAAGATGTTCAACTTTTTGTCTGATATCATCAACACCTTCAATGCCGGAGCCGATATGAATTTTATCAACCTTATCTTCTACATTTAAAAGCGTGTACATCAAATCATCGACATATTCGCCGTTATCTCCGTTATCGGAAGAAGATTCAGCATTAACGATAGTATCAATTTTTTCTTCGATTATGTTTAATTTATCTTTTAAATCATCAAGATCAAAATCTCCGTCAGCAGATGCTAAGACATCAAGTTTTCTGTTGATTAAGTTTAGTAAATCCGAGGTTTCTATACTGCTTTCAATCTGGATATTGGCAAGCATATCTCTCAGTTCTTCAAACAGTTCATAATCATCTGATTCTGCCAAAATATCCACTTTAGCGTTAAGCAGTTCAATCATTGAACCTATTTTCGGATCAAGCGTGCTGGATAACGCTCCGTCTTTCAGTTGGCTGACAAGAGTTTTGACATCCTGAACCCAGTCGCAGCTGTCTGTAAGCGCAAGAATATCAAGTTTCCCGAGGATTAGTTCAAGAGTCGTTCCAATCTTGCCGTCTGTTATATAGGATTTAATTTCTTCCAGCCATTCGCCGCTGTTTATACGCTTTAATATTCTGTTTACTTTATTTCTTACTTCTATAAACTCTTCCGGATCGAAGTTATGAGGAAGTGTTACCTGATTGATTGCTGTCTGGCATTCTTCCGGTGAGAGTTCTTTTGTAACTCTGCTGTGAAGATTTTTCACATCGGATTTAAAGTAATCCAGAGCTTCGATAAAGTTAAAGTTATCTTCACCTGTCAGAACACTTCTGTTTACATCGTTATCAAGCGAAGGCAGGGAATCTGTAATTGTATCTGTCCGTGTTTCATCAACAACTATTTCTACTGTTTTTTCTTCATCCGGTTTATCGCCCGAAATCTTCCTTACGACAATATTATTCATTTTTTCCTGAATAGATTTAAGGATATTTCTTATTTCGGAATTTTCGCCGGATAAGCCCCGTACAATTTCTGCAAATTTGTTATAATCGCTCCTGATTTCGACAAGAACCTGTCTGGTAAGCAGGCTGACATCATCATTTTGAGTTTGAAGTTCTTTGAATGAAACCGCATTCCCTTTATTTTCTTCCTGAGTTTCATCTTGCGTATCTTCAGATTTTTCAGTATCTGTACCGGCCTGAATTTTTCTTATTTCCAGAGCCTTTCCGAGAATATCGAATTTTAATTCATCAATAGCGTTGATAATTTTGTCATTATTCAATGATACGGTAAGCAGAGATTTTAATTCTTCGTGCTGTTCTTGCATCTGTGCTTTTATGTCATCTGCAACTTCCGTAAGAATTTCCCGCTGAGAATTTTTAAAATCGGCAATATGAGCGGCAAATTCTTTAAGTTCACGCATATCTTCCGTATCAGGAGGAACTATTTGCCCTAAAGTTTGCTCTACTGTATTTTGAAGGTCGTCAACCTTGCGCAGAACAGAATCAATATCTTCCATTATGCGGGTTTTGACATTTTCTTCAATTGATTTTAAATCCTGTGATATCTGCTCATAAGTATAATCCAGTCTGCCCAGAGTTGCTTGCGAAATAGAATCATCAGACTTGATGTTTTCGCTTATTGCCTGATGCAAATCCGTTAAATCAGCACCTATGTTTTGAACAAATCCCGTATTTTTGAACAAATCGTTCAACATTTGTTTTATTGGTTCAATTTCTTCAAGCAGTCTGTCTGATTTTGCATTTATCGTACTGATAACATCAGTATTGATTAAATCCAGTTCCTGTTTGTAATCGGTCAACTTGCTGTCTGTATCTCCGAGGTGTTCATACAATTCGGAATTTTGGGATTTTTCATTGCGGATATCCTGTATAAATTCAATCAGCATAGCCGTTTTTTCTTCAATCAAAGCAGCATTATATGCAAAACCCTGCTGAAGTCTTGTATCCAAATCTCTGGTTAAATCATCAAGGTTGGAGCCGAGATCGTCCAGTCTTTCTATCACAAAATCAGCAACATCTTTATCTTTTGATTCTTCTTCATATTTAATAGATTTGTAAGTTTCGCCAAGAGTCAGAATCATATCCTTAATTTCGGATATTTCCTGCATAGATGCCTTTAAATCCTGATTTGAATAAGGCTCATCCAATGTTTGGGCAAAATCTTGATATTCATTTAATTTTGCAATAATTTCCGTTAATGCATTTTCATTCTGCCCCTGATAAAGCAGCAAATCTTCTTCAATTTTTAAAAGTTTATTTTTGACATTTTCTGCAACTGCAAAATCCGACAAATCAATAATTCGTTTGGTTTCTGCAAGATAATTCTGCAAAATATCAATAGTTTCTTCGCTGTTGCTTTCAAATTCATCAAAAATATCTTTTCTGGATTCCAGCAGTTCTTTAATTTCCAGAACTGATTTTTTAATTTCTTCGGTATCAAGTTTATTTACCGTTGACAAATATTCGGAAATACTTGTCAAGGTATCTTCAACAACGGTTGAACGGTTTTCTACGATATCTTTAATTGCCTGAATGTTTATAGAATCAAGTTTATCAAGAATTGCAACCTGATACTCTTTGATTGCTATATAGTCAGAATTGATTTTATCGGTATTAGATACAATTACATCAAGCAGATGCTTAATTTCATCCGAGAAGTTTTCAAACTCATCTCCGCTTACAATGTTTTCAATCGAAGCCTGAATTTCAGACAAATGCTCGACAACGGCATCATTTTGAGATTCTGAAGTTGCAATAAATTCCGATCTCAAATCTTCAATCTGTTTGCAAACATCCGAAAGTGTTTCATTAACAGTTTGAGAATCATCATTTTGCGAGATTTCGCTCAATTCTCCGACAATTGATTCAACAACTTTCAAAACTTTCAATACATCTTCTTTATCAGATTTTTCTTTAACCTGATTAAGCAGTTCTTCGGTATTTTCTTTTATTCTCGAATTTGTCAGCCAATCCTGAATAGATGCAACTTTGGATTTTACTTCACCGACATTTTCTTTCAAATCTAAAAGTTCTTTAATTGTATCAGCATTCAATGTTTCGAGTTTATTCAAAACATTCTGCTGATATGCGGAAATAGCACCGTAATTTTCTTCTGTTTTTTCTATGCCGGAAAGAATATTATTTAAAAATTCTTTCAATTCTTCTACAAAAGAATTAAATTCTGAGCCGGTTACAACAGAATCAACTTTTTCCTGCAAACCGGACAAATCTGCGATGATTTTATCGCTGCCGGATTTATGAGCGGAAGTTAATTCTTCTTTCAAATCCTCAATTTCTTCACTGATATTTGTTATTGCATCAATAACGGTTTTTGTATTGTCGTTTTGTGAAATTTCGCTTAATTCACCGACTATTGACTCAACAACTTTCAGGACTTTTAGAATATCGTCCTTATCAGGTTTTTCTTTAATCTGGTTGAGCAATTCCTGCGTATTTTCTTTAAGATTAGAGCCGTTAAGCCAGTCTTGAACAGAAGAAACTTTTGCTTGAATGTCATTTACTCCGGTTTGTATTTCAGAAATGTTTTGAGAAATACCGGCATTCAAGGCTTCGATTTTTTCTGTTTTACCGGCAATATTTTGCAGAATTTCAGTAACTGCAGCATAATTTTCATCTGTTTTGTCAAAATCGGAAAGAATTTTATTCAAAAATTCTTTTATTTCAGAAGTGACCGAATTAAAGTTTTCGCCTGTTACTGCAGCCTCAATTTTATTCTGCAATAAAGAAATTTCTTCAATAACGGTTTCAATATCTGTTTTTGCCGAATTTGTCAAATCTTCTTTTAATTTATCAAGTTTGTCATTTATGCCTGAAACTGATTCCAGAACAGGTGTTGTAGTATCTTTTTGGGAAATTTCGCTCAAATCGCCGACAATTGATTCTACAACCTTCAAAATTTTTAAAACATCTTCTTTGTCAGGTTTTTCATTTATCCGATTTAACAAATCCTGTGTATTTTCTTTGATATTTGAACTGCTTAACCAGTCTTGAAGAGATGAAACTTTAGATTTAACTTCTTTTACCTGTTTATTTAAGTTTGAAAATTCTTTGACAGCATCAGTATTCAGTGCATCAAGTTTATTCAAAACATTCTGCTGGTATTCTGAGATTTCGCTGTATTTTTCTT
Source organism: Candidatus Gastranaerophilales bacterium (assembly GCA_944325095.1). Taxonomy (GTDB): domain Bacteria; phylum Cyanobacteriota; class Vampirovibrionia; order Gastranaerophilales; family Gastranaerophilaceae; genus Zag111. The sequence goes on from CALUYV010000008.1 coordinate 15,812, forward strand.
CATTTTTATCAATGCCGGAAAGAATATTATTTAAAAATTCTTTTATTTCTCCTGCAAAAGAACTAAAATCAGAGCCTGTTACAACAGAATCAAATTTGCTTTTCAAGTTTGAAATTTCTGAAACGAGTGTTTCGTTACCTGTTTTTGAAGAATCGTTTACTAAATTTTCAATTTTTTCACCGACAGCAGAAATTGTGTCTATAACAGGTGTTGTGTTGTCTTTTTGTGAAAGTTCATTCAAATCTTCAACAATTGCTTCAACAGTTTTTAAAACTTTTAAAATATCTTCCTTGTCAGGTTGTTCTTTAACCTGATTAAGAATTTCCTGTGTATTTTCTTTGATATTTGAATCGTCTAACCAGTTTTGTACAGAAGAAAGTTTAGCCTGAACATCTTTTACCTGAGATTTCAAATCCAAAACATTTTTAACGACATCTGTATTAACCGCTTCCAGTTTATTGAGAACAGCCTGCTGATACTCATATATCGCCTTATAATCTTCTTCTGTTTTATCGCATGCGGCAAGCATGCTGTTTAAAAAGTCTTTTACTTCTTCTACGAAAGAATTAAAATCAGCCCCTGTAGCAATTGTAGCAAGTTTATTTTGAATTTCGGATAAGTTGACTACAATTGTATCATTGTGCATTTCTGCCGTACTGATAAAATCATTTTTCAAATCTTCTATCATTTGATAAACATCGGAAAGAGTATTTCTGACTTTCTTTGCATCTGCATTTTGAGAAAGTTCCTCAACACAATTTATGACGGTTTCCATTGTTTCAAGTATCTTGAAAACTTCGTCACGGTTCGGTTTATCATTAATTTTGCCTGCTATTTCTTCCGTTCTTTCTTTTATTTTTGAATTAGTCAGCCAATTTTCGATAGATGAAGTTTTATCATAAAGGTTTTCAAATTCCTTATCAAAATTGACATTTTGAACTTCATCTTTAACATTGTCAATCTTTGAAGAAACATCAGAAATGTCGGATTTATTGGCAACTTCCTGTAAATTTTCAACCAGTCCCAATTGATTATTGTTAAGCATCTCCATATCGGCATGGGTAGGAAGTTTATCAACTTTATCCAGAATTTTGTCAGTATGTTTCAAAATTTCTTTCAATGCTTTATTTGCTGAATTGTAAGTATCGAGAATTTTCTCAATATCATCTTTTTGAGGCAGTTCTTTCAGCATTTCGGTTACATGATTTTTTATGTCATAAGCCTCATTTGCAAAAGAAATTTTATCAATAGATTCCAGAATTTCAGAATTAACAACTTCGTTTAAATCACTGACAATATTTTTGCAAATATCCAGTTCTGTCGCTACATTTTTGATACTTCCCGATAAATCTTCGAGCATTTGTCTTGAATCAAAATTATCAATTTTTTCATTAATTAAAGTTAATTTCTCGTATAATTTTTTTGTTGTTTCTTCAAGAGCCGTAGTATCAGGGATAGTTTCAATATCTTTTGTTACATTGGCAAGTTGTGTTTTCAGATTGTCTGTTTGAGTTACAAGAGAATTTGCGGTTTCAACAAGATTAGCAAACAATTCTTTTGTCACGGATTCTTCAAGTTTCTGTTTCAGAAAATCAGAAGCCGATAAAATTTCTTTAACATCGGATTTCTCTGCTGTTTCTGCTAGTTTTGTATAAATATCATCCGATTTTTTAACAATAGTATCTATTACGCTCTGGGTAAATTTCAGGCTTTCGCTTGTTGCAACACTTGATAAAAGCATTTCAAGCTGAGCATCCCGTTTATCCAGAGATGACAGAAAGTTGAGAATTTCTGTGACATTTTTCTGGATACCGGCAGCCTGCTCTGTTATCTGCATATTTACAGCAGTCTGATCCGTTTGAATAATTCCGTTAATAATATTTTTCAATTCGGAACTGACAGTATCAATAGTGTATTTATAACTGTGATTTAAGTTTTCAAAATCATTTCTTAAAAGCGTTATTGTTCTGAGAATATCCTCTTTATCCGATTTATTGGAGGCTATTTCTGATAATTTATTTTCAATACCGGCAAGGTGAGCCTTTTGCTGGCGGATTTCGGAATAAGCAGAATTCATGTTCTTTGAAAAGACATCAAAAAGTTCCTGCATTTCAGGAGTTTTGACATGCTCGTCAAGGCCGTTAAATATTGCTTTTAACGCTTTTTCTATATCCGTAAATTTTACCAGTGCAGTTTGATAGCGATCATCTGCATTCTTTGTAATTTCGGACATATAAGCCTTTATAAAATCAGAAGAAGCGGAATTTCTGTCAATTAATTCCAATTTATTTGCAATACTTGCAAGCAGTCTTTCAAAACTCTCGCTGCTGGCTGTATTTGCCCTTTTTATCTCCCTCAATGTTTCAAAGATTAAATCCAGTTCTTGAGCCATTCCCACAATCCTTAAACTATATCCCTACAATTTTAATATTAGCAAGTATAGAAGTTTAAGTAAAATGATTTTGTCATATTTATTACAAATGTTAAGATTTTCTGCTAATAAAAATTTATTGGTGCTATCATAGTAAATAGAATATTGAAAGAGGAAGATTATGAGCCACATTGTTATAGATAAAGACAGATGTAAGGCATGTTATTTATGTATTAAAGAATGCCCTAAACATTTAATAAGAGTCAGTGATAAAACAAATTCATTAGGGAATCGGGTTGTGGAATTCTGTGATGAAAACAAAGAATGTCTGGGCTGTGCAATGTGTGCGCAGAGATGTCCGGATTTGGCGATTACAGAGGTTTATAGAGGTTAGACATGGCACTTGAAACAATAGTAAAAAACAAAGTTCTCATAAAAGGTAATTTTGCCATCGCAAATGCAGCAGTAATGGCAGGATGTCAGTGTTATTTCGGGTATCCGATTACTCCGCAGAGTGAAATCGGCGAATTTATGAGCGGAAAAATGCAGGAACTTAAAAGGGCATATGTTTCTGCCGAGAGCGAGTTGGCAGCAATAAATATGGTTATAGGCGCATGTTCAACCGGCGTTAAAGCAATGACATCATCATCTTCTTGTGCTGTTGCGCTTATGCAGGAAGGTTTATCGTATGCTTGTGCAGATGAATTACCGGTTGTCCTTGTCAGCGTAATGAGAGGCGGGCCGGGGTTAGGCAATATCTATCCGTCACAGGGTGATTATAATCAAACATTGAAAGGCGGCGGCAACGGGGATTACAAAATGATTGTACTTGCGCCGTCAACTGTTCAGGAATGTTTTGATTTAACATATAAAGCCTTCTATCTGGCTCATAAATATAAAAATCCGACCGTTCTTCTTGCCGACGGGCTTCTCGGACAAATGATGGAACCTGTTGAATTGAAAGATTACCCGTATCCTGAAATTGATAATTCAGAATGGTGTCTTAACGGAGCGAAAGGAAGAGACGGCAGAATTATCCGCTCTTATGCTCCGCTTGCGGAAGACAGATGCGAATTTCTGGAAAAATTGTTCGGGAAATACAGACAAATAGAGCAAAATGAAGTTGATTGGGAAGAACAAAATACTGCTGATGCTGACATTTTGTTTGTAAGTTTCGGTTCAACGGCAAGGAATGTAAAAACAGCAGTCAAAATATGCCGTGAAAAAGGCATAAAAGCAGGTATATTAAGACCGATAACACTTTTTCCGTTCCCTGCAAAACGGCTGCAGGAACTTGCAAATCAGGTAAAGAAAATTGTTACGGTTGAAGTTAATATGGGACAGATGGTTAACGATGTAAGACTTGCGGTTAACGGGAAAGTTCCGGTAGAGTTGATTCATAAAGGTGTCGGCACTCCGCCGCCGCCTGAGGAAATCGTTTCACAAATTGAGGAGTTGATATAAAGATGGCAACACAAGTTTTTAAAGTACCTGAATCTTTCAGGAAGGATTTTAAATATACATTTTGTCCGGGATGCGACCACGGGGTTGCTATAAGGCTGGTTGCCGAAGTTCTGGATGAATTGGGGCTCCGTGAAAATACAATAGTTGCAGCCTCTGTCGGATGTTCTGTCACTATTTATGACTTTTTGAATGTTGATGCTCTGGAAGCTCCTCACGGGAGAGCAATGGCTGAAGCAACCGGTATAAAAAGGGCATGCCCTGATAAATTTGTTTTTACATATCAAGGGGACGGTGATTTTGCCTCTATTGGACTTGCGGAAAGTCTGCATGCGGCACTTCGCGGTGAAAAAATTTCTGCAATTTGTATCAACAATACTACCTTTGGAATGACGGGCGGACAATTAGGGCCGACAACAATGCTCGGACAGGTTACAACAACCTCTCCGACCGGCAGAAATGTTGAATATTACGGTTATCCTATAAAAATTGCGGAGCATGTTGCCCTGTGTGACGGAACTGCTTTCAGTGCAAGAGTGTCGCTTGATTCAATACCTAATATAAGAAAAGCAAAACAGGCAATAAAAAAAGCCTTTGAAGTTCAACTGCAAGGGCTGGGATTAGGCTTTGTCGAAATACTGTCAAGTTGTCCGACAAACTGGAAAATGACACCGGAACAAGCGCATGAGCGTATAAGAACGCAAATGAGCGAAATATTTAAGCCGGGTGTATATAAAGATGTAACAGCAGAGTTGAAATAAGGATGTAATAATGGAAAAAGATTTTATAATAGCAGGATTTGGCGGTCAAGGCATATTGTTAGCCGGAGAAGTTTTAGCGAACGGATTTATGCTTGATAATAAAAATGTTACCTGGTACCCTTCGTATGGTGCGGAAATGCGCGGTGGAACAGTGAATTGTACCATTGTTGCTGCTGATGAAGAGGTCAGCGCAGTGCAAAAATCAGCCGCTGACTACATTATAGTCTTAAATCAGGCTTCTTTTGACAGATTTATATCAAAAGTTAAAAAAGGCGGTACTATTATTGTAAATTCTTCTCTTGCAAAAATTGAAAAAATAAGAAATGATATAAATTATGTATTTGCACCAATCACCGAAATGGCGCAAGAAAAACTCGGTAATATTAAAATGTCCAATATTCTGGCTTTAGGAATTGTATCAAAAGTAAGCAGACTCATCAGTATTCAAATGCTTGAAAAGGCTCTTGATAATGTAATTCCGCCTCACAAAAGAAATCTTATACCTAAAAATATCGAGGCTTTAAAACTCGGTTATGAGTATGATTTATTGCCGGTTTAATTTAAAATCACCTAAAAAGTTGATTTTAAATTTGAAGGAAAAGTTTATTCTTATCATGTGACATTTAAGAGGTTTAAATAAAGTGAAACGTGAAAACATTATTTCTTCGATTAAGGAAAAAGAAATACAGTTGTCGAAATTAAAAGAACACATTGATAAGAGTGAAGTTTGTTCGGATTTATACAATAAAATACTAATAGAAAAAGCAATACTGGCAAAACAGTTAGAAGATATGAAACGCAAATCAATCATTACCAGAATCAAGCACTTGCTGCCGCGGCAGGAGAAATTGATTTGTGATTACTTTAATAAATAAAGTTGATTTTGCCTGTATATTTCTGCCGGAATACATAAATAGTCACCATACTTGCATTTTTAGAGTTTCTAATATATAATTACAGTATTACTCCTGTAAATAAGACATAAAGGTGGTGAAAATATAAATGGCAGAAGTTAAAGTTGGCGAAAACGAAAGTATCGAAAGCGCTTTAAGACGTTTCAAAAAGAAAATCCAAAAAGCCGGTATTCTTTCTGAAGTAAAAAAACGCGAAAGATATGAAAAGCCTAGCGTTAAAAGAAAACATAAATCTGAAGCAGCCAGAAAAAGAAAAATTTAAGTTTGCTATAGAGAAATAGAGGAAGGTCTAAAAGACTTTCCTCTATTTTTTTAATTTATCCGAGAACACTGAAGCCGACAATGGCATTTACTGCTATATTGAACCATTTATATTCAACAAAAACATCCAAATCACATTCACAATCTCCTATTTTGCAGCTGCACAAATCTTCTATTCGTGCGATTTTGACATCTTTCAGCGCAACCAGACAATCGTGGCAATTTTTACAATTGTTTTCGTAATCATGAATTGTTCCGACAATATGCAGTCTGTCAGTCAAAAAAATCACTCTTGCGGTAGAGTTTTCTTCCATTATGTTATTTATTGCTTCACCTAACGATTTTGTCATAAAACCTCCTTTGATACAGGAATTGTAAGCGGTATCAAAGCAGTATTTATCCGCCGGTTGGAATACTATCGTGGGGATTTTCTAAAAATATTTTTGTCTTTCAGTTTTTCACGGGGAACAACCAGCCCGCAAAATTTACAGGCGAATAAAGTATTAGTGCTGTCTAACGGTAAAAAACAATGATCACATTCGTCCGCATCCGGAGAATTTTTACCGCTGTCAGATTCTGTGTATTCAAACCTGTTATATTTCTTTGATTTAAAAGCATTTACAATTAATTCAAAAATATACATAGTTTATTTATAATGTAAAACTTTCAGGAAGCAAAGCAGCAAGAGTATAAACTTTGATATTATCCCCGTCTTTTACAATAACATCAAAACCTTCATCTGTTTCGCAAAACTCATGGATAACCTGTCTGCATGCTCCGCAAGGAAAGCATTTATCTTGATTAGGAGAATATATAGCAATTGCTTTTATCCTTTTTTCTCCGTTTGCAATTGCAGAGCCTATAGCATTTCGTTCTGCACAAATAGAAAGACCTATACTCCCGTTTTCAAAATTACAGCCCTGATACACTGCACCGGATTCAGCAAGAACACATGCGCCAACCGCAAATTTTGAATACGGTGAATATGAGTTTTTGGAAACCTCAATAGCTTTTTGCATTAATTCTTCATAAGTCATATCAATAACCTCTTGTTTTATTATAACCTTATTTTTTCGTTTTGTTAGATTTGTTAACTTTTATTAATTTATTACATTTGCCATTCAGAATAAAATTAAAGATTTTGAAAAAACAACCGATAAATAAACAAAGACAGGGCAAACTATGGATGTATCAAGAATAAGTATGGCTACGCCAAAGGTAATTGACTGGCGTAAACTTACGGCAAAAGACATAATAAAATACGATTCTGAAGGGATGAATGTTCCTCCGGAGTATTTGTCGTGGGCAAAATCCTTTCGTATTGATTTAGAGAAAAATGATACGGATGAAACGACTTATGAAATGGCTGTTTCAAAACCGGACAAGCCGCAGCAAAATATTCAGACTCAGGATTCTGATGAAATAAATACTGAAACCCCGCAAAAGCCTGACGAAAAAGCAAAAAAAGAAGAAGAAGAAAAAAAGACTGTTGAAAACCCTGAAAACAGAATAGTTCAGACAGTTGCATCCGCAATGGGAGAAACAGAACTTCCGGGGATTGACTCTTCCGATGAAAACAGAATAGTTCAATCAGTGGCTTCTTCGAGGAGTGCTTCCGGGGTCGGGGAGTCTGATGTTTCAGAGCCTCAAAATGAACCGGTCAAAAGGGTTGCAGAAACGGTATCTGACGGAATTGAACAAATGGCGGATACAGGTAAGGTCGCTTCTACTGTTCAACTTGCTGTTGCAGGATTACCGGTAACTGCCGCAGAAGAAGTTGCGGAAACCGGTCAAAAAGACACCTCTGGACAACTTACGGCAGCAGAACAAACTAAAGCCGTTCAGGAACAAAACGGAACGAGTATGGTTAATCCTTCCGCTGTCGTTGCAGAAGGAGAAGATCCGGAAGAAACGACAGGACAAACGGAAGAAGAAATCATTGATGATACAACAGACAGGAATCTGACTGCCGAACAAAAAAGAGATCAAATGAAAGCCGAGGGAGAAGGTGATTTTAGTATTGCTAAGGCCTTTGCTCGTTATAGTGTTGAAAAACGTGATGCTGCAAAAGCATCTGCTTCCAGTGTAAACAAAATCGGAGAAAATTCAGATAACTCTATTGCAAGTCTTAATAGTTATATGCAGGATTTGCTCGGACAGGTTAATGAAGTTCAATCACAAATAAACAGTTTGAAAAACAAGTCGTCAAATAATAAATCAAATAATATGTCAAAAATACAGCAGCTGCTGACTCAGTTGAAAAGTCTTGGAACGACAGGGCAAAATACTGCAATCGGATATGATACGGATTTAAATTTATATCAGATTCCAATAGATGAAGGTACAGCAATAGGTTTGGATGCTCAAGATTATGGAGATACAACAGTTGATTTGAGTAAAGAAATTAATGGCATTTTTGCTGTGATGCGCAGATCTATTGAAAATGCCGGTAAAGATGCGGTGAGTGCCGGCGAAAATGCAACAGATACTTCAATAATGATTTCAGACAGAAATCGTGCAAATATAAGCACCGTACATCAAAATCAATCGGATATTGAGGGGGCAACCGGGGTATCCGCAGAAGAAGTAGCTCAGGATAACAGAAATTCTCAGCAAAATATGAATAATCAGAATGCCAATACAACTATTGCATCAAATCAACCAAAAACAACTGAAAAGACCGGTGAAAATAAAACTGCAGAAACAGGCGAAACTTCCTCTGAAGCAGCATCAGGCAAACAACAAACAGCAGCACAAAAAGCAGCAAAAGCCGAAGATAATACTTCCGATGCTCAAAAAACCGATGTCGAGAAAAAAGAAGAAAAAATCGCAAGCGGTAATCTTGATGAAATATTAAAACGCAAAATGCGAAAAGGTGAAACTGTTTAACCTTTTAATGATGCAATAGCAGCATTTATATTAATCGCATTATAAACATAATTTCCTGCAACAAGAGAAGTTGCTCCGTTTCTAATGCACAGGTCAGCAGTTTCTGCATTTATGCCGCCATCTACCTGAATAATAACATCAGCATAGCATTTTTGTTTGAAATACTCAATTTTGTCGGCACAGTCATACATAAAACTTTGTCCGCCAAATCCCGGTTCTACAGTCATTACCAGAACTAAATCAACAAATGGCAGATATTTGTCAATATCAGACGGAATAGTTTTTGGTTTGACGGCAATCCCTGCTTTAACTCCCAAACTTTTAATTTTATCTATCAAAGGCATGATTTCTTCTTCCTTAACTGCCTCATAGTGAAATGTCAAAATATCTGCTCCTGCATCAGCAAAATCTTCAACATATTTCATAGGATTATCTATCATTAGATGAACATCTAATGGGATACCTGAAATTCTTTTTAATGCTTTAACGACAGGTGCGCCGATAGTGATGTTCGGTACAAAGTGTCCGTCCATAACATCAACATGTATCCAATCAGCACCGGCATCTTCTACCATATGGACATCTCGTTCCAGATTCGCAAAATCTGCGGACAAAATAGATGGTGAAACAATAACATTACTCATATCTATATCAACCCCAACCTTTCACAAGCCGAATACGCACATTTTTGTTCGGCTTCTTTTTTACTGTAACCTTTTTCTGTTGCCAGAATCTCATTATCATAAATAACCTGAACCTCAAAAACTCTTTTATGAGCAGGCCCTGATTCATTTATTACCAGATATTCCGGAATTTGTTTGTTTTTATCCTGCGTATATTCCTGCAGGATTGCTTTTGCATTATATTTTATAAAATTATTTTCAACATCTTTTATATAAGGCATAAAAGTCTTTTCAATATATTTTTCAATTTCTTTAAATTTTCCGTCAAGATAATATGCCCCGAGGACAGCTTCAAATACACACGCACAAATAGAATTTAAATTTCTGCATCCCTGCTTTTCCTCATGTCTGCTCATTATAATAAGGGCTTGCAAACCGTTCTTTTTTGCAATATCGGCAAGTGTATTATCAGAAACAACAATGCTTCTGATTTTAGACAATTCCCCTTCTCTAGAGTCCGGATAACTTCTGTATAATACATCAGATATAGTCAATTTTAAAACCGCATCTCCGAGAAATTCAAGCCGTTCATAGCACTGAGTTTCAGGAAGGTTATTCTCTTTTGTGTAAGAAGAATGTGTTAATGCACATTTAAAATTATCTTCGTTTGAAATTTCTATTCCAAAAATATCTGAAACCGTTTTCATTAGAACAAGCCTTTTACAAAATTTGCAACCGTAGTCATCCATTCAGTCTGGAAAACAAAGCATTTACAAAAATAATACATAACAGGAATTGTTAGTATAAAACTGTCAGCCCTATCCAGAAATCCGCCGTGACCCGGCAGGCTGGAACCTGAATCTTTAACTCCCGCATCGCGTTTGATTAAGGATTCGCACAAATCTCCTATTTGCGCAAATATTGTTGATATCAAACCGGCAGCCGCTGCAATGTACCACTGTAGATCTATCGAAAGAAGAAAATACATATATGCCCATATTATCAGTGCTCCGATAACAGCGGATATCATACCTCCTGCTGAGCCTTCTATTGTTTTATTAGGGCTGATAACAGGGGCAAGTTTATGTTTGCCGAATTTTGTACCTACATAATAACAGCCTATATCGGTCATTAAAATAGCGGTAAACATTATCACGACAAATCCTAAACCGCTGTCATATTTTACACTGTGCAAATCTCTCAAAAAGATAAGATGGAGCGGAAACCATCCGCAGTAAACCATTCCGAGCAAGGTTGTAGCAACATTGGCAATATACGGCTGTCTGCCTTTGAACAGAACCCACATAAATGAGCACATTGCACAAATTGTTAAAGTAATCGCAACTAAATCAAATCGTTTGAAAAAGACAACTGCTGTCAATATTGCCTGTGTCAGACAGATAACTTTAAGGCTTGGATAAAAACCTTTGTGATTTAGAATTTTTACATATTCCCATGAACCCATGAAAACCATGAAAATTAACATAATTAACATTGGAATACCGCCGTAAATAATGGACAGCATAACCAGAGTACCCATTATAAATCCGGTAAGCATTCTTACAGCATTTTTATTCAAGCCTAAACTTATCATTATACAGTCATAACCTCTTTTTCTTTTGCTGCGACCGCACTGTCGATATTTGCAGTATATTTATCGGTTAATTTTTGTATTTTATCCTGATTGTCTTTTACAAGATCTTCAGGCAGATTTTCTTCTTTTTCAAGTTTTTTCAAACTGTCTGTCATATCACGGCGGATATTTCTTACCGCAACTTTTGCTTCCTCACCGAGTTTTTTTACATCTTTTGTAATTTCGCGTCTTCTGTCTTCAGTTAAAGGCGGGAATGTCATACGGATACAAATACCGTCGCTGTTTGGAGTGATACCGATTTCTGCTTTGATAATGGCTTTTTCAATTTCTTTCATAACAGATTTATCGTAAGGAGTGATTACAAGAGTTGTTCCATCCTGTACCGAAACCTGTGACATTTGTCTGAGCGGTGTCGGTGCTCCGTAATATTCAACAATAACTTTATCTAATATTCCCGGATTAGCACGGCCGGTACGGATACCGCCAAACTCTTTGTGTAATTGTGCGATGGCTTTTTCCATCTTCTCTTCACCGAATAAAAATAATTCATCCAAAGATTCTGTCATCTCATTACCTCTTTCTTATAATATCTAACTTATATATGTACCAATTTCTTTACCTGATAAAATATCTTTTATGCCGTTTTCTTTTTTGAAATCAAAAACAATAATCGGTATATTATTTTGCTTACACAGTGCACATGCTGATGTATCCATAACTTTCAAACCGTTTTTGATGATATCATCATAACTTATTTTATCAAGTTTTTTTGCCTCCGGATTAATTGCCGGATCGTCTGTATAAACTCCGTCAACGCCATTTTTCGCCATAAGCATAGCCTCTGCGTTAATTTCCGATGCTCTCAATGCTGCTGCGGTATCTGTTGTGAAAAACGGATTTCCCGTGCCTGCCGCAAAAATAACAACTCTGCCTTTTTCAAGGTGTCTGATTGCTCTGTGGCGGATATACGGTTCCGCGATTTGATTTATTGCGATAGCAGACTGTACTCTGCAAGGAACATTTATTTGGGTTAATGCACATTGAAGAGCAATGGCATTCATAACAGTGGCAAGCATACCGACATAATCGCCGGAGGCTTGATCCATTCCGAGTTTCGCACTGTTTTTCATCCCTCTGAAAATGTTTCCTCCGCCGACAACAACCGCAACTTCGGCACCTTCATCGGTTACTTTTTTAATTTCATTAGAAATCATTTTGACAGGCTCCTGGTCAATACCGAACTGCTGACTGCCTAAAAGAGCCTCTCCGCTTATCTTTAATAAAATTCTCCTGTATTTCAAAATACTTCTCCCTTAACCTTTGCTTTATACTAACTTAAAGAAACCTGAGTGTAAATAATATATTAAGGTATATTATCACTCAAGAGTTTCCTGAATAGATAAAGATTCAATTCCTTCCATATTATTAAATATTTTATATAAATCTTTTATGGTTTTTCTTGTTGGAACTTCAACAATACAGGATATTTTGGATGTATTTGATTCCGCACTGTATTTTTTCTTGGTTAATCCTGATATTTCATGAAATTTATCAATTACAAAATCCTGTATAGTTTCAATATGTTCATTTAAGCATACAATGCTTAATTTTACTTTTTTGAATCTTTTAGTGCTGTAAGGAAGAAATTTTCTTTCAAGGATTCTTATCATAACCAGAGTTAAAATAGCAAGAAGAGTACCGGCAAAAGCGATTTCAAACATGCCTGCACCGCATGCCATACCGACCGCTGCCGCAATCCACAAAGTTGCTGCCGTTGTAAGTCCGAGGACAATAGGGCCGTTTCTTAACACGGTACCGGCACCGATAAAACCGATACCCGTAACAATCTGCGCCGCAACCCTTGAGGTATCTCTGATACCTGTTGCCTGACCTATATCAACATTATCGCCCGGTGCAAATGTCGGAAATCCGTATATAGAAATTAATGTAAATACACATGCCCCAAGGCAGACAAGTATATGAGTCCTTAAGCCTGCATATTTATTTGTTAATTCCCTTTCCAAACCTATACAAAATCCAAAAATCACCGCAATTGAAACCCTGATTAAATAATCAAGATTAACAATATTGACTAAATGCTGCATTGTATCATCCATAAATTCCGCCCTCTTAATCTGTCTTTTACCTGACCTTGCTTTGCGGATCAAGTATATCCCTTATAGTATCACCGATAAGATTAAAAGCCAACACCGAAATAAAAATTAAAACACCGGGTGTTAAAAGCCATGGTCTGTATATAATATTGGTAAATTCCTGTGCTTCTTTCAGCATATTACCCCAGCTCGCATCAGGCTGCTGAATACCGAGTCCGATAAAACTCAATCCTGATTCGGATAAAATATAAGAAGGAACAGAAAGGGTCATTGCAACAATCACAAAACTTGTTGTCTGCGGCAGGATATGTTTTGTTATTATTCTGAATTTTGATGCCCCTATAGATTGAGCAGCCTGTACATATTCCTGAGTTTTTATTGACAAAACCATACCCCTGACAACCCTTGCAAAACCTGCCCAGCCAATCAAGGCAAGTATTATGACAATAAGCAGAAACCTCTGGGCACTGGTCATCCCTGACGGCAGAATTGATGCAAGTATAATTAAAAGATAAAAACTCGGAATAGACATAATCGCTTCTGCAAATCTCATCATAATCATATCGACTTTACCGCCGAAATACCCCGAAATTCCGCCATACAACAGTCCGATAGGAAATAGAACAAACAGCGCAAGAAATCCTATTGTCATAGATATTCTGCCTCCGAATAAAAGCCTTGAAAAGACATCCCGCCCGTTTATATCTGTTCCGAGAAGGTATATTCTTCCGTCTTTATCTGTTGTGAAAAGGTGAATTGAAGATGGTATTAATCCTAAAAATTTATACGGTTCGCCTTTTGCAAAGAATTTTATATAATGCTTTTTGGATCTGTCAAATCTGTATTTGATTTCAAGAGTATTGCTGTCAAATTCTCTTATGTAATTATATGTATAAGGTTTTGAAAATCTGCCGTTTTCATCTATTGTAAAAATCTTTGACGGCGGAACATAAGCCATTGTTCTATCAGAAAAGTCTTTTGTATAAGGAGCAATAAAATCCGCAAAGAATAAAAGCATGTATATAATAACCAGAACAAACAGAGCGACTCTGGCAAATTTATCTTTCCATAACTGTTTAAAAACTTCTCTTATCATGATTTCACCCTTATTCTCGGATCAGTAAGAATCAATAAAATATCCGCAATCAAGTTTCCGGTAACAAGCATAACAGCCCCCATCATTAAAGATGCCATTACAAGGTTTATATCAGACTTCATAACGGCTTCCAATATCAATGTTCCAAGCCCCGGATAATTAAAAACATATTCTGTTAACGCAGCACCGCTGAGCAGTCCTGCAAATTCAAACCCAAGAAGTGTTATCATAGGGTTAATTGCGTTTCTCAGAGCATGTTTATAAACAACTTTGAATTCTGACAGCCCTTTTGCTCTTGCAAATTTTACATAATCGCTGTCTAAGACATCAAGCATATTAGCACGCATCTGCCTTTGCAGACTGGCAAGAGAAATTGTAAACAGAACTGTAACCGGCAGGACAAGATGATATGCAATATCAAGAAATTTTCTGCCAAAACTCATATCCGCAAAATCCGGACTGGTCAGACCTCCTACAGGAAACCATCCTGTTTTAACCGCAAACATCAATAGTAAAACAGCAAAGAAAAATGAAGGTATTGCCATTCCGATACTTGTCAGAACCGTCAATATTCTGTCAAACGGAGTTTTCCAGTTTACTGCTGCGATTATTCCGAGCGGTACTCCTACAAACCAGGTCAACAAAATTACAATAGAAGTCAATAACAGCGTATAAGGTATTCGCTCCTGTAATTTTCTGCTGACTTTTTCACCGCTTGAAGTTACGCCTAAATCCCCCTTAACAAAAGAAACTGCCCATTTGCCGTACTGAACTATAATAGGTTTATCAAGACCCAGTCTTTCTTTTTCTTTTTGTACTGTTTCAGGTGAGATTGAAGGATTCAGTTTCAATTCCGCAAGCGGGTCAACAGGCGACAATCTTATTATGAAAAAACTGATAATTGATACCACTATCAATAACGGTATTGTTTGAAGTATTCTTTTTATTATATATTTTAAAGTTTCCATTTATTATTCCTCAACATAAATTTCTTCAAGATTGTGAGTTAATCCGTTTAGAGATGAAGGATAAATATTTTTAAATTTCCTTCTTATGGCATTTATTATTACAGGTGAATAAATATAAATCATTGGTTTTTCATTATAAATTATTTCCTGATATCTGTCGTAATACTTTTTCCTGTCATTAAATGAAGTCGCAAGCGCACCTTTTGTAAACATTTCATCGAGTTCCTTTTCCCACGGAAGAATATTCTTTTTCCCTTCCTGAGGAGATCTCATATTAAACAGGTGCAGCCGTCCGTCAGACAGCCATACATTTTTACCGCCGTTAGGTTCCAGCGGTGTGCCGGTAAGCCCCATAATAACCATATCCCAGTCAAATGTGCTTACAAGTTTATTGACAAGAGAATTAAATTCAATAGGCTTAAAATTAACTTTCATACCTAAATCTTCCAAATCCTGTTTAACCATAACACCTATGGCTTCCCGTTCCGTGTTGCCGGCATTTGTATAAAGATCAAATTCAACTCGGTTTCCGTCTTTGTCGTACAGATTGCCTTTTTTATTTTTGTAAAAACCTGATTTTTTTAAATATGCCTGCGCTTTAACAATATCTCTGTCAAAAGGTTTTAAATCTTTATTCAAATATATTGAATTAAGGCTTTCCGGAGTAAATAAAGGTGTTCCTATGCCGTTAGCAATATTAAACACCATGTTTTTTCTGTCTATAGCAAGATCGACAGCTTTTCTGAAATTGATATCCTGAAACCATTTTTGTTTTACGGGATTAACATAATATTTCCCGTTTTCACCTTTTCTGTCATTTAAATTGACAGAAAGGTACATTGTGCTGGTTGCAGGCCCGAGGTTGTATAGAACAAAATCCGAATGAGGCTCCAGTGCTTTGTATCTTGCGACTTTAGAGCCTTGAAGAGCGATAACATCAATTTCTCCTGCTTCAAATTTCAGAATTTCGTTATTCAAATCACCGACAATCAGATAAACAAGTTTATCCAGATATGGTAATTTTTGGTCTTTGAGATTTATTTCATAATAATTTGGATTTCTAACATAAACTACTCTTTGTGCCGGAAGATATTCTTTTAATTTAAATGCTCCGGACACTACAAAATCTTCAGGTTTTGTAGTTGTTGACAGGAAACTGTCAAAATATTCTCCGCCCTTATCGACAGCCTTTTGAAATATATGCTTTGGTGCAATTGAGGCGGATAAAGATCTTATAAAAGGTGCATAAGGTTTCGGTGTTTTAAATTCCACAGTGTAATCATCAATCTTGCGCACAGAAGGCAGTTCATTATCAATGACCATTGAATCCCGGAGCGAGGTATCTCCAAGTCCCGCAAATATAATATCTTTCCAGGTGAATACAACATCATCCGCCGTAATCGGAACTCCGTCAGACCATTTGATGCCATGACGAAGTTTTATTATATATGTCATTCCGTCAGGCAGTATTTCATAAGCTTTTGCAAGTTTAGGCACAGGCTCTCCTGTAACCGGATGGGTTGAAAGCAAGCCGTCATACATAA
Source organism: Candidatus Gastranaerophilales bacterium (assembly GCA_944325095.1). GTDB lineage: Bacteria > Cyanobacteriota > Vampirovibrionia > Gastranaerophilales > Gastranaerophilaceae > Zag111. Next base: position 32,408 of record CALUYV010000008.1, read on the forward strand.
TTGCCGACATTGCAGATGAAATATTGTCTTTGCTGTTAAAAGGATTAAATGTTTTCGGCCCTTGCCCTATTGTGGAAGTTATAAGTTCTCCGCCGAATTTCCCAATTGGAAGCTGCGACTGCAAATAATCAACTCCGTTAATTGTTACATTTTTCGGATAAGGATATGTTAATGAATTAATATTTTCGTTTTTTATTTTATTCTTGCTGCCGGAAGGCGGAACATCCTTCACGATACACGCTTTGCAAAGAAATGCAGCAATAACAGCAAATAATACAACCCTAATAACTCTCCTGTTCATAAACAAAGAATAACATAAAAAAGATTAATTATAACTAACCCCCATGGCAGTTATTAATCTAAACAAATTCTACAGCAGGCAAAGCAGGAATTTCTTTGATTGTTTTTTCAATATTCGGAATATTCGATTTGTACTTCACGACAGCGGAAGATTTTTTGAATAATCTTTCGGAAGTTGTATTTATAATAATTTGAATTGACTCAAACAGATTTTTATCAGTTAAATCAATTATTTCGATATTTTTTTGTTTAGTTTTATTCTGTAAATTTTTCAATGAAGTTTTCATATTTTAAATATCGAAATATAATCTTAAATTTTTATAAAGTTTTTGTAAAAATACCCCGATTGAATGATATTATTGTAATATAATAACAATTAAAGGAGTAAGTGAGGTGGATATGGCTACTATGACATTAAGCAGAATTAACGAACTAGCAAAGGAAGTTCTTGATATTGAAGCAAAATCAATTTTGAGATTAAAAGAAAATATCGGGGAAGAATTTGATAAAGCTATCGACATTCTATACAATTGCAAAGGCCGTGTAATTGTTACAGGCATGGGGAAATCAGGCATTATCGGCAAAAAAATAGCCGCAACAATGTCCTCGACAGGAACTCCTGCATATTTCCTTCATCCGGCAGAAAGCACCCACGGGGATTCAGGTGTTATAACAAGAGAAGATGTTATTATTGCTATATCTAACAGCGGTGAAACTCAGGAATTAATGAATTTGCTTCCTTTAATTAAAAGATTTGGCTGTCCGATGATAGGTATGACAGGAAATCTGAACTCTACCCTTGCAAAAACAAGCGAGGTTGTTCTTGATATTTCTGTTGAAAGAGAAGCCTGCCCGCTTGGAAAAGCTCCGACCGCAAGCACAACAGCAACTCTTGCTATGGGTGATACTCTTGCTGTTTGTTTGATGGAGAAAAAAGGGTTTACAAAAGAGGACTTTTTAATGTTCCATCCGTCCGGAAAACTCGGTAAAGGTTTGACATACAAAGTTAAAGATTTGATGATTACAGGCGAAAAAATGCCTATGGTAAAGGATACTGAAGATTTCCTTAATGTAATAAAAATTATTTCCGATTACGGTTTGGGTATGACAATGATATTAAATTCGGACGGAATATTAACAGGAGTTCTGACAGATGGTGATATCAGAAGGACTGTTATGAACCATACTAGTCTTGACGGATTGAAAGTAAACAAGGTTATGACAGCAAACCCTAAGAAAATAACACAGGATGCTTATGCCGCATCTGCTTTGAATCTTATGGAGAAATTTTCAATTACGGCACTGCCTGTTGTAGATGATTCCAATACTCCAATCGGGGTAATACATGTTCATGATCTGCTGAGAGCCGGAGTTGCATAATGGATTTAGAGCAATTAAAAGAAAAAGCCGGTAAAATAAAACTTCTTGCTTTTGATGTTGACGGAGTTATGACAGACGGAAGCATAACTTATGATGAACATGGTATTGAATATAAAACTTTTAATGCTAAAGACGGCCACGGTCTTGCAAAAATGACTAAAAACGGCTATGTTACGGCTATAATTACAGGACGAAACAACGGCACCGTAGATAGACGCGCCTCTGATTTGAGGGTTACTGAAGTTTATCAGGGGGTGCGGAATAAACTTCCTATACTGGAAGCCATTATGCAAAAATACGGGTTCGATTTTTCGCAGGTATCTTATATGGGAGATGATGAACCGGATATTCAGATTCTTGAAAAAGTTTCTATTGCGGCATGCCCTGCCGATGCGGTTGAAAAAGTAAAAAAAGTCTGTAATTTCACATCCACCTTGAACGGAGGACGGGGGGCAGTGCGCCAGTTGTGCGATTTTATTTTTGATAATAAAATAGAAGAGTAAGATAGTAATTAGAGGGATAAGCAGATGTATGAAATAAAAACACAAGCGTATTTTTCGGCAGCACATCACCTGTTGAATTATGACGGCGAATGCGAAAATCAGCACGGGCATAACTGGATGGTCGAAGCGTTTGTAAAAGGTGAAACTCTTGATAAAAGTAATATTTTAATTGATTACAAAGTATTAAAAAGAGAATTGAACAAAGTTCTTGATACTCTTGATCACAAAGATTTAAATGACTTGCCGGAATTTGCAGGGGAAAGCCCTTCAAGTGAAATGATTTCTGCGTATATTTATACAAAATTAAAAGAGAAAATAGTACAATTGAGCAAAATTACGGTTTGGGAAACTCAGACTTCATGCTGCTCATATTATGAAGCCGAATAAAAGTTTTAAAGGAGATACAGAATAATGGATTTGACAGCATCAGCACTAATGGGAGCGGTACAGGGGCTTAGCGAATTTTTACCTGTATCGAGTTCAGCGCATATTGTTTTTACATCAAATTTTTATAAAATTTTCAAGCATGCCGCCATGACTCAGGAACACTCAACTCAAGAAATATTCCTTGATATAATGCTGCATTTCGGAACATTAATTGCAGTTATTATTTATTTCAGAAAAGATATTTGGGAAATCTGCAAGGCTTTATGGAATGCGTTAAGAACTAAAAATTATTCAAATACAGAAGCAAAATTAGGCTTATATATTATAGTGGGAACAATCGTAACAATAATTCTGGCTCTTCCGCTTGAGAAATTTGCGGCGCATCTGGTATTTCATCCGGCTCTTGTCGGAGGTCTGCTTATATTGACCGGCGGGGCGTTATTTTTCAGTGAATATTTGTCAAAAAAGAAAGATGCAAAAACGAGCGAAGTAAATTTGATTCAAGCACTAATTATCGGTCTGGCGCAGGGAATTGCGGTTTTGCCGGGTCTATCAAGATCAGGCTGGACAATTGCTGCAGGTTTGTTTTTAGGACTTGACAGAAAGTCTGCCGCAAGGTATTCTTTTTTATTGAGTATCCCGATAATTCTCGGAGCCTCCATGGTTTATCCATTCATAAAAATGGATCTTGCAGAAGCAGCGGGGTATAACTGGACATCTATTATTGCCGGAACAGTAATATCAGGACTTGTAGGGTATTTATGTATTAAATATTTTATGAAATTTATTTCAAAATTTTCACTTAATATATTCGGATATTATTGTGTTATAATGGGTGTATTCACATTAATCTTTTTCAATATTTATAAGTAAAAAAGATTGTTAATATTTGTAAAAATAGATGGGAAAAGATAACAAAAAATTATCTTGACGAGTATTCTAATGATGTAAATTTGTGGAGTTATCATGATATTACCAATTAGTAACTTTAGGGAAAACAGAAATCTTACATTTAAATCGGAGCAAAAAGAAAAATCCGGTACAGGTTCTGCATACGATGAGGATACCCTTTTAACGAACAATTTTGCCACCAGAACAAGAATCGGGCTGGACAAATTAGCAAAAGCCTTTAGTATATATCCGGCAAAAGGGATAAAGGGAAGTATAAACTCAAACTTTTATGAATTTTTAACACTGGGGCAAAATGTACCTTTCATTATCGGGAGTATTACTTTAATCTCTATTTTCAACAGTGTTAACAAGCATTTTTCTCATAATGCTCTGAAAAAAGCTGCAAAACTAGGGAACAAAATGGCTCTGGGCGTTTTGTTATACGCATTGACAAAAGAAGCCTCAAAAGTTCTTACTACAAAACCTATTCAAATGCTTACGGGTATAGATACTGAAATTCCTTATGCAAAAGTTAATTATTTCATACAGGAGCATCCGAATGATTTTGACGATTTAACAAGTATTGAATACCACAAGGTCGGAGAAAGTGTTGATTTTCCTCGCTGGGATTTGCTCTACGGAGATCCGAAAAAAGGAGAAGCACGTAATTTCAGATACGATAAAATTGCACAGAAAAACGGATTGGGAACGAATTTAAATGATTCGGATCAGGATGTAAAACCGGTTTACAAAGAAGTTCTTGTAAAATCAAAGATTGCAAAGAGTTTCTCTTCATTCTTGTGGGCTGTTACTGCGGTTGCTCTTGCGTTCCAGAAACCGTGGGAAGATTATTTCAACGCTGCAACCTTAAAATTCTGGAAAGGTAAAGATTTTCTGCATTCATTAAAGGTTCTTGGCAGAAGTTTTGTAAGAAGCTGCAAATCATTGTATAACGGTACATCAAGTGCTAAATCTCCGTTAATTAAGCATGCCGGAAAAACTCTGCTCGGATTAACCGCACTAACTACAATTTTAGGGGTTGTTAATTCCGTTCACATGACCAAGAAACCTCAGAATTATAATAACAACGTCATTGATCCTAAAAAAGAAAGTGTGGTGTGCTAAATGAGAACTACGAATTTATTACAATCGTACATTAATAATCACAATTCTCCAAACATCCAACAATATCAGTCTGATAAGGTTTCCAGGGATTTTGACGTTCATAGAGAACTGGCTAACAGAACATTTATTAAACCGCTGCCAAGCAACGGTAAACTTATTCATACAACAATAATGGATTATCCTGCCGAGATTCAGAAAGATATAAAATACGATATGAAAGCCTTTGTCCATGCTATAAAAGGTGAAGCAAACGACCACGAACTCGGAAGATTGAATGATGTTGCAATGAAGTTTGGCGGGCTGGTTCTTGCTGCATATCTTTTTACCGTAAAGCAAACACCGAAAACAAAATTATTTGAATTTATAGGTTTTGGTACATTTTTTGCGGCGATGGATTTATGGCCGAAATTGTTTATTCAACTGCCTGCACAGTTGCTGCACGGATTTAATGTCAGACAAAAATATGAGGATAATTACGGAAGAAAGAAAATGTTTTTCCAGGATCACCAGTTCATACCTTGGGATTTGTATTCTGACAAAGAAATTAACGATATAGGCGACAGATTAAATATTCCTAAAAATATCCCTAACAGAAGAAACGCAATTCAGGAAAAAATGCGTCAGATTGCACTGCAGAATAATACTTTGTGGATGCTGACGGCAGGTTTTGCAACTCCGCTTATGAGTGCATTGATGTGCAATCTGGTGGAAAAACCTGTTAACAAATTCACTGATTCAAGAATGGATAAATTTGCAAATAAACTGTTATCAAACTTCAAAAACGAAGTTGAAAAATATGATTTTTCAAAACAGAGAGCGGAGTTGGATAAACTGTTAAAAGATAATACGAATAAACCGATAACAAAAGAATTGCGCAAGGCAATCTTTGAAAACCTTTCAGACGGGCTTGACAAAGTTGTTGCTGATGCACTGGAAAAAGATTTAGGTTTCCTTCTTCCTACAGATAAATCCTACAAGATTTCTGACAGCAGCATAACTAATATCCAGAATACAGTAAGAGAAGTATTCAAACAGTCAAAACTTCCTGAAAATATTATTGAAAGAATTATTCCGAAGGCGGAAGCATTAACAGAAAGATTTACCAGTACAGGACTGCTTAACGGAACTTACGAAGAATTGTCGGAACATTCAAAAGCCATTCAGGATATATTATTCAAAAATATTGAAGAATTAACTCCGGAATTGGATGCTAATCAGCAAAAACTTGTCAAATTCCATGCCCGCAGGTTAATCCACTCGCCGCAATTAAATCAGGATGCTCCGTTATTCAAAACATTAAAATTTGAACCGGCAGAAACCCTGTCTGCTTCAACAATAAGAACCCTTGAAACGGTTGCGGATAAATTAAACACTTTCAAAGCCGAAAACTCTGTTCTTAACAGATATGCATTCATCAAAGTTGCTCAGGCACCTGAAACAGGTCTTGCAAATATATGGAATCATATGTCTGATGAAATGTTCAAGGCTATGAAATTTACAAAAGATGAAATAAGAATGGCAAGAATTGATAATGAAATTGCTTCTAAAATTCTGCGGGAAAAAATGGAATCAATTGTTGCAGACAAAAACAGTTATGGAAAATTCATAACAAAAATGGGCGAGTTATTGTCCTCGCTGCACAGCAGAACTGTTCCGCTCGATACTTCGCAGGAAAGAAATATGTACAGTTCAATAGTTAACAGTTCTTGCGATACCGCTGCAAATACTTTATTCGGTAAAGGTATGAAATATACCGCATCCGCTATTGCCGGTGTTATGGATGATAACGGTAATCTTATCTCACCTAGAACTTCTGCAAAACATGTTATGCTGACATATGTTGATGACAGAATAAAAGGTGTAAAAAGTTCATTCTACAGATTCCTGAATCTTGCGGATTTATACTACAGAGTTGCACATCTTGAAGGTGAAACTATTAATCGTAGTATTCCGAGAGAAGTAAAAGAAGAAATGGTAGAACTTGCAAAAACAGTAACTCTGGAAGGCCACACCGCTGATTTTGCCGTTAAATTCTGGCAGTTACGCAACCCTGAAGCAAAACTTGATGATATTTCTCAAATTGAAGTTCAAAACGGAAAAGTTATTAACAAATATCTGGGTGTCGGCGAACATAGTACGGTTGAATTTTCAAATGACAGACATTATTTTGATGCAGTTATGAAATTGATGTACGGAGATAATCTGCATCCGGATACAGTACAGAAACTTGAAAATTCCGGATTCTGGGGAGATTTCAAAAAATACAGGCAGGATGTTCTTGAAATTCTCGGCGGTGAAAAATATTTTGCAAAACCTAACCACCTTGTGAACGGAATAGAAAGAGCCTCTTCGTCAGAAGAACGATTCTTGTTAACAGGTTCCGCTCCTGCCGATATGGCTTATAAAGCATTCCATAATATGTTTAACAGCGGAAAATGGTTCAGTGCATTCGGCAAATTGGGTGCAGGACTTGTCGGAGTGACCCTGCTTGCACAGTTCTTTATCGGAAGAAATAAAAATCCTTGGAAGAAGGAGGCAAAACAATGATTACAGTAAATATTGCATCTCCAAATTCGCAATCATCTAAATATAACAAAGGAAATAAGATGAATTCTTTGTATCGTAATGTTGCTTTCGGCGCAAATTATTTGGATAAATTCAAAAATGCCGCGCTAACAAACAATGCAGCCGGTGTTCAGCCTGAAACGCAAACGGCTCCGGAAGTTTCATACACAAAAACATCAAGCACAAACCTGCTTACACAGTATTTGAATAATGCGGCAAGTATAAATAAACCGGCTGTCACTCAGGTTAAGCCGGCAGAAGTTGAACCGGTAAAACCGTATAAAAACGATTTGAGAACACTTTTCCGTAATAATGATGCAAAAATACTTGCTATTGTTTTGAGAACCTTTAATGCGCAGGATAAGAACGGCAATGAATATATTGACGGTAACGAAACTTGCGGAACTTTCCTCAATGCAATAAAAAGATTAGATGAAATCAAAGCACAGGGTTTTAATACATTGCATCTGCTGCCTATCAGCCCTCCGGGAAAAGACAATGCAATGGGTACAGCAGGCTCTGTTTATGCACCGGAAGATATGTTAAAACTTGATCCGATGCTGATTGATAAAAATGATCCTCGTACGGATAAAGAACAATTCAAGGCTTTTGTAGATGCCTGCCATAACCGCGGGCTAAGAGTTATGGCCGATATGCCGAGTTGTGCGTCCTGTACTTTATATGAAAACAGACCGGAATTGATGGCGCATGAAAGAAACGGACTGCCAAAAACTCCTCAAAGCTGGTACGATATCAGAATGTTTGAGCCATGGGAAGATGAAGGCAAAAGAACACTTAATCCTAAACTTCTTGAATATCACAGAAAATTTGTGGATATGCTTATAGATGCAGGAGTTGATGGTATAAGAGCGGATGTTGCCCGTGCAAAACCTGTTGAATTCTGGGATATTTTAATTCCGTATTCAAGAAAAAGAAATCCAGAATTTGCCTGGCTTGCCGAATCTTATACATACGAAGATGCTTCTCCTCAGGCGAATATGCCGTACGATAGGCCGGAAGACTCGTTAAGAGCCGGATTTGATTCTTATTACGGTCAATATCACATATTCCATGAGTGGAACACCGCAAAAGAACTTCACGATTATGTAATTGACAATTTGAATATGTCATACAGGCTTGAAAAAGGAAAATCATTAATCGGATCTTTTGCAACTCATGATGATATTTCACCTATGTATCACGGCGGAGAAATATACTGTAATTTAACATCAGGTCTGCAGGCAACACTGCCGATGTTAAATCCGTATATACTTGACGGGTTCCAGACGGGAGATTATTACAATTACGGATATGGAAATACATATTCGCCGGATACTCAAACGGATTCTAACGAAATGAAAACTCATGTCGGGAAACTTGATATTTTCAACCTGTCACGCAAACCGGGCGGTGAAGAGCCAGCAATAGGCAAATTCTTTACCGAAGCAATGAAACTTAAAGATAAGTATGCTGATATCATTGATACCGGTTCATATATAGTTCTTGATAAAAATAATGATAAGCAAGATCAGATTATTGCATTTGCAAGACATAAACGTGGGAAAACTCTCCTTGTTGTTGCAAACCGCAATGTCAACAGAAGAACAACAGGAGAAGTAATTGTGCCAACCCTGAAAGATCATCAGAAATTGCACAACCTGCTCCCTGCCTATGGAGAAGAAAGTAAATTCCAGGTATCACAGGGTGAATTGTCTGTCGATTTAGGGCCGGGCAGAATCCATGTGTTTGAGATTGATACTCCATACATTGAATCATATACAAATCAGGTTTATAAACAAAACATATAATAATAAAAAACTCCTGCAAACCAGCAGGAGTTTTTTATTTATCTTTTTAATTTTTAAGTAATATAAAATACCAGATTAATCAAAAAATCAGCCACAAGCATATATATTGTAGAAAGAATAGCGGCTTGAGTTGTTGATGTTCCGACTTCTTTAGCCCCGCCTTTTGTTTCATATCCTTTTGTCGCACAGACAAGAGCTATTAACGCCCCGAAAATGCAAGCCTTTAACAGGCTGATATAGATATCTTTAGTAGCCATCCATGCCCAGGCAGATGCAGCATATCTTGCAGGATTAAGATTAATAGTTCCCCAGGCAACAAACATTCCGCCTGATATACCTATAAATTCGGCAATAAGAACAACCATAGGAACAGTTATTGCAGCGGCAATAATTCTCGGGGTAAAATAATAACCTACAGGGCTGATTTTTAAAGTTTTTATTGCATCAACCTGAGATGTAACCTGCATATTTGCAATTTCGGCTGAAATTGCAGTACCTGCCCTTGCTCCTATTGCGAGAGCAACAAACCCCGGAGCAATTTCTCTAATCATTACAACCGCAATGGTTCCGCCGATATATGCTTCTGCACCTGTCATAAGAAATTCTTTTGACACCTGTATTGCAATAACCGCTGCGGATATAAAAGCTATAATAAGAGATATCGGCAGTGAATCATAACTTATTGAAGCAGCCTGAGATATAACACTGCGAAATTTAACATTCCCGCCAAACAGGTACCTAAAACATTCAAATAAATTTTGTACGCATAATCCTAAAAATTTAATCAATCTTTAGCCCCTTTTGGAATAACTATAACACAAAATTTTTGATGGGGAAATAAATATACAACAACAAAAACTTCACTCCTTTTTTAGAGTGAAGTTTTGTTTTTTTATTGTATTTATCACAGGCAATCAGACCTGGACATCGACCGAAGTTGTTTCGGCACTCCAGTAATTGTCAGTTCTCTGGTAAACACTCAGCAAA
>CALUYV010000009.1 GCA_944325095.1 Candidatus Gastranaerophilales bacterium
AAATTTCAATATAAAAAATAAAAGACTGAGAACTTATGTTCTCAGTCTTTCCAGCTTATTATTGTATGTATTATTTTAATTTTTCAGGTTTACAAAAATATGGATTATTTTCATATTTAGCCCAGGTAATAAACGCTTTATTACCTTTGATTGTGGTTATCCCTTTTGAAACATATTTTGTTTTTCCTGTTTTTTCATCTGTTTGTTCTACAAAAGTTTCCAGACCGTATGTTGTTATTTCTTTTGATTTGTCTTTCATTGATTCATACAAATCATCAATTTGTATTGCGGAAAACCGGCAGTCAAGTCTGTACATTTCGTCTGTTGTTTTTACAATTGCTTCATATTTGCATAAACCGTTTGACCAGCCGTGAATTTTCCTGTTTGTTGTAAATTCATTCCCTTCGTATGTGGAAGTAATAGTTTCCTGATACGGCTCACAATCTTTAAAATGCTTGATAAACTTAGAAGAAAATTTAGTTATATTTGCCGCATAGGCACACAAGCCGCCTGTTACAGCAATAACAACTCCCATAATAAGAATTTTGTTTACTATTTTCATACCATATCCCTCTTTTATCTTTTTTTAGTATTATAGCAAAAATTATTAAAATTTTCAAACCGGTTAATAAATTTCTAGTAGTTGTTAAAATCTCATTATTTTGTATGATTTAAAATTTTTCAAGAGTGCTAATATAACAATATACTCCTTAGAGACTAAGATACACATATCCCTAATCAACAGCTATGAACCTCAGTGCATAGCTTTTTTTTATGGATATTTAAAATAAATTTTTATAGTATAATTTCATATATGAATATAACTCAGGAATTTGACACAATAGCAGCAATTTCAACCCCGATAGGCACCGGCGGAGTCGGAGTAATAAGAATTTCCGGAAGTAAAAGTTTTGAAATAATTGCCGGAATCTCTGATAAAACCGAATTTCCTGCAGGGAGAATTTGCCACGGCTGGATTTTGGATGATAAAGTAAAGATTGATGAAGTCGTAATTCTCCCGTTCAAAGCTCCAAACAGTTATACAGGAGAAGATGTCATAGAAATTCAGTGCCATGGCGGGATTAATGTAGTGCAGAATATTCTGAATGTTGTTTTGCAAAACGGTGCAAGGATGGCGGAGCGCGGCGAGTTTACCAAACGGGCATTTTTGAATAAAAAAATAGATTTATCTCAGGCTGAAGCTGTAGATGATTTAATCCATGCAAAAACATCAAAGTTTGCTATCCAATCTGCCAAAAATCTTTCCGGTGTTCTCAGAACAAAAATCGGGGAAATAAAATCCGAAATATTTGATACCGCATCGAAAATAGTGGCAGGAATTGATTTTCCGGAAGATGTTGAAGAGCCTGAATACAGTTATCTTATCGAAAGTTTTACAAAATCTTTGAATGATGTAAATAAACTTTTATCTTACTCAAAATCATCTGATATTATGCGTCAGGGAATAAATATTGCAATTGTCGGGCGGCCGAATGTCGGAAAATCATCTTTATTCAATGCTCTGTTGAATTTAGATAGAGCAATCGTGACAGATATTGCAGGAACAACACGCGATATTATTAAAGAAACGCTTGATCTGGGAGTTTCTGCTACATTAATTGATACAGCAGGAATAAGAGAGTCTGCTGATATTGATAAAGTTGAAGAAATCGGTATTGAATATTCAAAACAGTCTGCAAAAGAGGCTGATTTAAATATCTTTTTATATGATGCATCAACCGGATTGATTGATGAGGATAAAGAGATTTATGAAATAGTTAAAAATACCCCTCACATAACGGCGGCAAGCAAAATAGATCTGGTTGATTCGTCCGGATTTCAAACTGTTTTGCCGGATACTGTATGTTTTTCCACCCGTACAAAAGCGGGGCTTGATGAATTGAGAAACAGATTGAAAACTTTTATTTGTACTATTTCTCCCGATGATACCGAGTTTGTTACCAATAAACGCCAGCAGACATGTTTAATCAGATGTAAAGAGGCTCTTGAAAATGCTCTGTCTGCTGCTCAGCATGGTGAATTGCAGGATATGATTTACATTGATTTGAAAACTGCACTGCTGTCACTTGATGAAATTACCGGTGAAGTAATTAATGATGAAATTCTGAATAATATTTTTGATAATTTTTGTATCGGTAAATAATTATTGTTTGTTGAAAAATTCATCAATATGCTTTTCTATAACTTGTGCGGAATGACCGTTTCCGTATGGGTTTTCAACTTTTAATCTTGTAAGATTTCTGTCTTTTGAAAGGATTTCCGTGCTGTATGAAATTATTTTGTCGCAGTCTGCGCCGACAAGTACGGAAACTCCGGCATCTATTCCTTCCTGACGTTCGGTTTCATACCTCATAACAAGTGTCGGACACCCAAAAGACGGAGCTTCTTCCTGTATCCCGCCGGAATCAGTCAAGATTAATTTTGCATTTTTCATAAGATATACAAGATACGGATAATCTAACGGTTTTAGAAGATATATATTTTCATATTCTCCCAATCGTTCATATATTTTGCATTTTACATTCGGATTCGGGTGAACCGGAATTATAAATGTATGATCCTTATATGTTCCGGCAAGATGTTCTATTGCATTTATAATGCGGTCTATTCTTTCGCCGTGGTTTTCTCTTCTGTGAACTGTTATTAAAACAAGTTTGTCATTAATTTCTATACCCTGAGAAGTATAAAATTCACGGGCTTTATTCATTGTATCTTCAGAAAGACAGAATAGTGCATCAATGACGGTGTTTCCTGTGACATGTATTAATTTTTCAGAGATGTCTTCTTTTAATAAAGCATTTTTATTTTTGAGTGTCGGTGCAAAATGCATTGCGGCAACTCTTGATGTCATCTGCCTCATAACTTCTTCCGGAAACGGCTCGTATATGTCATAAGATCTGAGTCCTGCTTCAACATGGAATACAGGAACTTTTCTGTAGTAACTTGCCAGTGCTCCGCATAAAACTGTCATTGTGTCGCCCTGAACAATAGTTGCATCAATTTTATAATCTTCAAAAACCTTATCTACCGAGGTTAAAATTCTTGATTGAACTTCTACAAGGGTTTGATTTTCTCGCATACAGTCAAGATTTATGTCTGCCTGTAATCCGAAATAGGCAAGCGTTTGGTTTGATAGTTCTTTTTGCTGCTCCGTATTACAGATTATAACCCTGTATTTTTCAGGATATTTTTTCAAATTTAAAATTACCGGTGCTAATTTAATAACTTCAGGTCTTGTCCCGAATACAAATAATATATTCTTCTTATTCATATCTGTAGTTTATTATAAAAATTATAATTTTACAATTAAACATTTAGCCGGAAATAATGTACAGATTACCTATATAAAATTTGCACGGCAGCGGATATTATGAGCCCAAAGGAGGTTAAAATGTTTGATTTATATATACTGGATTCCTGTCCTTATTGCCGTAAAGTTATGGATTATATCGATTCAAAAGGTATAAAATATCATAAGTTTGATACAAGTAACAAAGATAATGTTTTGAGGCTGCTTTCAATAGGCGGAAAAGATCAGGTTCCTTTTTTATATGATGAGGATAATGATGCAAAAATTTATGAGTCGGATGAGATTATTAATTATATAGAAAAAATAAACGGATAAAAAATTATGCAAAATTACAATAAAAAGAATGATGAACATACTGATATAAATGAATGTACAACCAGAGCGACCTGTTCTGTTTCTCCTACAATTGCTGCTCTTGAAAATCTTGCGGTAATATTTTTGAAATATATGAGTCATTATTTGCTGGAACTGTCAAAGATTGATGTTAAAAATTTACAGATTCAGCATGAAATTGTAAATATTCTTGCAAGTATGACTGCGTTAAATGAATTTAGCGAAAACGAATTTTATATGATTGTCCGCAAGGGTTATTTTATTTTAGAAGAAGTTAAAAAAACTTATAATGATGTCACTCTTTTATCCGGTGCTGAGCCTGAATTTTTGGAGGGTTTTCCGGATTTCAGCAAGAATACAACTTTATCCGGAGCAATAAGACTCGGAGAAAAGAACAGTATAATAACCAGTAAAGAAATCGAACTCAACAGATTTGTGACAATATTATTAGTTGCACTTCAAAGTATAAGTTTAAACCTTATTGATTATGCAAATCTGTACGAATTTGATAATAGAATTTTTTATAAAATTTTATCGGCATTGAATAAATTAAATAATCCGCAAATTTCAAAACAAACATTAAAAAATGAAATCAGAGAAATAACTTTACTTGATATAGATTTACAGGTAAAAATAGCAGATAAATTTTTAGAATATTACGGCGGGATAAGTGAAGTTGAAGTATCGCATTCTACACGAAGCGGCAAGGCAATACTTGTTTCCGGCAATAATTTTACCAATTTGTATGATATATTGCGGGTATCGGCAGGGAAAGAGATTGATGTTTATACTCATTCTAATCTGCTGATTGCTCATGCTATGTCTAAATTCAGAGAATTTGAACATTTCCGCGGGCATTACGGAAGCAGGACAGAAAATTGTATTCTTGATTTTGCCACATTCCCGGGCGCAATTTTAATGACTAAAAATTTCCGGAATAATACCGAGTATCTTTATCGGGGCAGACTGTTTTCAACTGATTATATAGTGCCGGCAGGGGTTAAAAAAGTTATAAATAACGATTTTGAACCTGTTATTGAAGAATCTCTTAAAGCAAAAGGGTTTTCAAAAGGAAAAATTAAAGAAAATACTCCTCTCGGGTATAATGAAGATGAAATTTTCATGAAATTTGAAAATATTGTACAGCGTCTTAAAGAGGGTTCCCTGCGCCGCCTTTATATAATAGGCATTGATGCTCTGACGGAAAGAGAAAATGTGTATTATCATGAGTTAATGAATGCTCTGAAACCGGATGAATTTGCTATCAGTTTTTCTTACGAAGGAAAGGAAGAAAATGTTTTATCAATAAATATCGGGAATTATATTCCGCTAATGAGCAGACTTCTAAAAATTCTGTTTGAAAACTACAGTATCTCCAGCCCGAATATAACTTTCTTTTTCACTACATGTGATGTTATAACTCTTTCAACGGTTCTTGCTGTTTCCGAAAAAGGAGTGAAAAATATTTATATGTCGCAATGTTTGCCGACTGTAATAAATCCGCTTGTTTTTACTGTTTTTGAAGGCGAATATAATGTAAAAACAATAACATCTGTTAAGCAGGATTTAAAATACATAAGAGAAAAAGAATAAGGTATCTTGATAGATACCTTATTCTTTTTAACAACTTTTATTCTAATTACGATATTAATATCTGTAATGAGCAAAAGCTTTGTTTGCTTCAGCCATTTTGTGGGTGTCTTCACGTTTTTTGCAAGCAGCACCCTGACCGTTTGAAGCATCAATAATTTCATTGGTTAATTTTTCAATGAATGATTTTCCGCCTCTTTTCTTAGCTGATTCAATTAACCAGGTAGAAGAAAGAGCAAAACCTCTGTCTGCTTTAACTTCGATTGGCACCTGATAAGTTGAACCGCCGATACGACGAGCTTTTACTTCAAGTAAAGGTGTAGAATTAGTCATTGCCTTCTGGAAGATTTCAATAGGATCCTGTCCAGTTCTTTCTTTGATTCTTTCCATTGTAGCGTAGAAAATCTTTTCTGCTAAAGATTTTTTACCGCGGCGCATAATTCTGTTAATAAATTTAGAAATATCAACGCTGTTATATACCGGATCTGCTAACGGTATTCTTTTTGCAGGTTTAGAACGTCTTGACATTACTTCTTACCTCCCTTTGCATTTTTCTTTGCTCCATATTTAGATCTGCTTTGTGCGCGGTTAGCAACACCTGCAGTATCTAAAGTACCGCGGACGATGTGGTAACGAACACCAGGTAAATCCTTAACACGGCCGCCGCGGATAAGAACAACACTGTGCTCCTGCAGGTTATGACCGATACCCGGAATATATGAAGTTACTTCAAATCCATTTGTTAATCTGACTCTGGCAACTTTTCTAAGTGCAGAGTTTGGTTTTTTAGGGGTGGTTGTGTAAACCCTTGTGCATACTCCGCGTCTTTGAGGACAATTCATTAACGCCGGAGATTTTGTTTTGTCTTGTAACTTTTTACGTTCAGAACGTACAAGTTGATTAATAGTTGGCATAATTTCTCCTTTTAATTTTACCAATTTGCCCTACCTAAGCCTTGTCTGGGAACTTGGGCTTCGTATCCCGGCTTTTACTCTTACTAATCGCAAATTTCAGCACGATAAATCGACTAGTATAAAATAATAAAACATCAAGCAAACTCTTTTGTCAACTGATTTTTAAGATATTTTACCTATCTCGCGTTATAATCAATGATTTTTGACAGTTTATAAATTCTCGGGTATTTACCGAGCAAAGAAAAACCTGTTGTGTAAATCGTCAAAGTAAGGATAATTATCTGGATAATTGACCAGTGAAAAAATACAGGTCTGTTAAACCAGAATAGAATCTGTGCCGTTAAATAATTGATAAAAGGTATGTATTTTAAAAAATTTGCAAGCAGACCGACACTCATTGATATTACAAATAACAACAATGAAATAAAAATTGACTGCAATGCATTAAATCTCAGAAAATGAGAGGGTTGTTTTTTTCGTATATACTGGATAAACAGAATTATCACACCGCCCCATCCGGCAGTAAGATACGATAATGCCGAGCCAAGTCTGTCTAATATACTGACAGATGACTTAATCATTACTTACTCCCGCCGCAATTTACATAATCTTCTACAACCTGGCTGTAGATAAGTCTGTATTCATCATTGTCCGGTGCTAGTGCAATAGAAGATTTATATGATGCAATTGCTTTTTCAATGTCATTATCAAGATAATGAGCGTTGCCGAGCAGCATATAAATTTCTGCATCGTTAGGAGTTACTCTTAGTGCCTGTTTGTATAAATCAACAGATTCTTTTATTCTGTCAAGCGTTGAGTATAAATTGGCAAGTAAGACATAGGCATTTGGTGATTTTGAATCAAATTCGATTGCTTTTTTAAACATATCAATTGCTTCATTATACCGCTTAAATTCGGTTAATGAAATTGCATAACAGATGTAAATTTTGTATTTATCATCAGTCATTGATAATGCTTTTTCGTAATACTTATATGCCTGTTCTTCTTCTTTCATAAGAGTAGAAGCGTTACCGATACAAACTGCAACAAGTTCGTTATCGGGATTTAATACAAATACTTTTTTAAATAATTTTAAAGCCGTTTCATAATCGTGAAGTTTAAAGCATACATTTCCAAGATCAATCAATGCTCCTGAATTTTCCGGATCCAGCGAAAGGGCTTTTTCATAGTATGCCTTTGCTTCTACATAATCTTCAATATCCTGATATAAAAGAGCTATGGCATTATAAACCGCCGGATTGGTTGAATTTAAATCTATTGCACGGTTATAGTAAAATAATGCTTTTGAAAAGTTTTTCCATTCTGCGAAAACATTTCCTATATTATAATAGATAAGAAAGTTTTTCGGGTTTAATTCAAGTGCTTTGTTGTAATAAGAAAGCGATTTTCTGAAATCTCTTTCATAAAACCACATAGTACCCATTCCGACAAGTGCCTTAATATCATCCGGTTTTATTGCCAGAAGGCTGTCCAGAACAGACATAACTTTGTCATAATCGTTCTGTTGAATATATAATTCAGACAGTTCATGATAATTTTCAATATTATTAGGCTCTTTAGCCATTTTAACGACTAATTCGTTAATCTTCTCATTTAAACTCAAATTTTCCATAGCATTATTATAACTTATAATTTAAATTTTGTAAATAAACATAAAACCGGAAATGTTCTTAAATTTATGCAGAAAATCTGATTAATAATCAAATTTTCCTGCGCATTCAGTTCCGCAGAAGAGGCATTTGCCGTTTTTGAGATTATATTCCAAAAGGCTGTAACTGTTTCTGACAATTACCGGTTTGCGGCAGTTCGGGCAATATGTGCTTGATGTTTCAATATTTGCCAGATTTCCAGTATATACATATTTTAAACCTGTATCGAGGGCAATTTTCCTTGCATTATCAAGTGTTTCAAAGTCTGTTGACGGATGATTCATGAATTTGTAATTCGGGAAAAATGCACTGAAATGCAGCGGTACTTCATCTCCGAGGTTATTCAAAATCCACTCGCATTCGGCTTTAATCATTTGAGCAGAGTCATTTTCCCCTTTTATAAGCATAGTAGTTAATTCTACCCAGCAGTCTGTTTCATTTACTGCATATTTAATTGATTCAAGAACAGGTTTTAGATGTGCGTGGCAGTTCTTTTTGTAAAATTCTTCACTGAAGCCTTTTAAATCAATGTTTGCACCATCCATTACCCCGAAAAATTCTTTTGCCGGTTCCGGATTTATAAATCCTGATGTTACGGCAACAGTTTTTATTCCGTTTTGCCGGCATAATTTTGCGGTATCGACAGCGTATTCAAAAAAGATTACCGGATCATTGTAGGTAAAGGCAACGCTTTTGCAGTTGTAGTTTTTTGCTATTGTTACAATTTCTTCCGGTGTTGTTTTATTTAATATGAAATTTGCGGATTTGTTTTTGGTTGTTTTCCAATTCTGGCAGAACTGGCAGTCCATATTGCAGCCTAAAGTCCCGAAAGATAATATCGGAGTATTCGGATAAAACTGATAGAGCGGTTTTTTCTCTATAGGGTCTATTGCAAGTCCGGTATTGTATCCGTATGTTGTAAGAGTTATTTTAGCTCCTGTATTTTTTCTGACCCTGCAAAACCCTTCCTGTCCTTCTTTTAAAATACATTTTCTCGGACAGATTTCGCATTGAATTTTATTATCCTGTAACATTTTTTGATATTTCATAAGTTGTATTATAATACTATTATGAGAAAAATAAAACAACCGTCGATTTCCGGCACATTTTACAGTGCAAATGCCGAGGAACTAAAAAATCAAATTTCCAATTTCGCCAAAGAAAGCAAAAATACTTATGTAGTATCAGCAAGGGCAGTAATTGTTCCTCATGCTGGTCTTATATATTCAGGCAGGCTTGCTTATGAAGGAATAAGCCAGTTAGATAAGAATATCAAAAATTTATTTATTTTTGCACCGGCGCACAGAGTAGGTTTTGAAGGTTGTGTTTTAACAGGTTTTGAGGTCTGGCAGACTCCGCTTGGCGAAATTGAAATTAATAATGATATAAATAAGGAGCTGCAGGATAATTTTGGTTTAAAAATTAATGACGATGCTTTTGCTCCTGAACATGCTGTAGAGATTCAGGTGCCGGTTATTCAATCAGTATTTAAAGATGTAAAAATTATTCCGGTTCTTGTAGGAAAATCCTCTCCGGAGATGGTTGAAAAGATTATAAAACATTATTATCCTGATAAAACCAACGGTTTTATTATATCTTCAGATTTAAGCCATTTTTTAAAGGATGAGGAAGCGAAAAAACTTGATAATTTGACGGCGCAAATGATAGAGTCGGGTGCCTGCTCAGGGTTCAGATATGAACAGGCATGCGGTGCTGTCGGAATTATAGGGCTTGTAGAATTTGCACGGAAAAATGATTTTTCCTTAATCAGAATTGATATGACTAATTCTTCTGCCGTAACAGGTGATACTTCAAGTGTTGTCGGGTACGGCTGCTGGTTTTTATATGAAGGAAAAAAGAATGACTTTTTAAAAAAATATTATTCCGAATTTATTTTGAATTTATGCCGCTTAAGTATAAATTCCCGTTTTGACCGCAGGGAAATGAAGGTTCGGATTCCTTATGTGTTTTATCAACCGGGGGCATGTTTTGTCACTCTTGAGAAGAATAATATTCTGCGCGGCTGTATCGGCTCAATCATTGCACATAGACCTTTGATTGAAGATTTAATTCTGAATGCAAAAAGTGCGGCTTTTCAGGATCCGAGATTTAAGCCTGTCGAAATAGAAGAGGTGCTTGAACTTGATGTTGCCGTGTCGCTTCTTTCGGAACCTCAAATTATGTCTTTTGAATCTGAAGAAGATTTATTAAATCAAATTGTTCCGTTTAAGGATGGTATAATTATAAAAGACGGCAATTATCAAGCAGTTTATCTGCCGTCAGTTTGGGAGCAGATTCCTGATAAAAAAGGATTTTTAAATTCTTTGAAAATTAAAGCAGGACTTCCTTCAAATTATTTTTCAAAAACTTTTCAGGCATACAGGTTTGAAACTGATTATATAAAATAATAATTATCATTCTTTTATATTCAGGCAGTATTTTGAGTTTTATTATTCTGCTTTCAGGCAATGAAAGTTCAGGTTTTATCTAATAAACTGAATTTAAAAGGAGAATAGTAATGTTGAAAATAATTGTTAAATGGATAGTTTTTGCATTAATGATAATGCTTGTCGGATGGCTTACACCTGGTGTAACTATTGCAAATTTCTTAACGGCAATGATTGCCGTAATTGTTATTGCTCTTATTAATGCATTTATAAAACCGGTGCTTTTGCTGTTAACTCTTCCTTTGAATATATTAACTTTAGGTTTATTTACCGTTGTTATTAATGCTCTGCTGTTTATGTTTACTGCGTATTTAGTTCCGGGAATAAATGTAGATGGATTTTTAAGTGCTTTACTTGCATCTGTACTGATATCTATATTATCAATAGGATTATCAAAAATAGGAGAATAATTGCATATAAAAACGCCGGCATATAAAAAATGCCGGCGTTTTTTAGCAGTTTTTAATGTAAATATTTGAAATACAGATAAATTGTACTTAAAACAAGTGAAATAAAGGTAACAAGCGCACCGTATTTCATAAATCTAAAGAACGAAATCTTATGACCTTTAGATGCTGCTGTTTCGCTGACAAGAACATTTGCAGCCGCACCGATGATTGTCATGTTACCGCCAAGACAAGCACCGAGAGATAATGCCCACCATAGAGCGTGAACATTTCCCGTAATTGCATTTTCATTTGCCGGATTTATCAATTCGGAAATCAACGGCGCCATTGTTGCCGTATAAGGAATGTTATCAATGATACCTGATAATATACCTGAAGCCCAGAGAATAATCATTGTTGCAGCATCCAGACTTCCGTGAGTCAGTGTTATTAATTGATCTGCAAGGAATTTGATACCGCCGTTTGCTTCAAATCCGCCGATAATAATGAATAAACCGATAAAGAAAAATATTGTGAGCCATTCAACATCTTTATATATTTCTTTAGGTTCTTCAAACAACAGCAGGAATGCTGCACCTGCTACAGCAAATACATAAGCAGGAAGGTGTGTAATATCATGGGTTACAAAACCTGCAATGACTAAGATAAGGGTGATTACCGAGCGAATCATTAAGCCTTTATCCGTAATAGTATTGGAATTGTCCAGATTTGCAACATGTTCCATTTTTTCAGGAGCGGCTTTCAAGCCTTTTCTGAACATAAAAATAAGAACTGCAATAGATGCAAGGAATATTATTGTTACAATCGGGGTCAGTTCACGGACGAAATCCATAAAACTTAAGCCTGCTCTTGCTCCGATGATAATATTTGGCGGATCACCGATAAGTGTTGCTGTTCCTCCGATATTTGAAGCAAGAACTTCAGTTATCAAGAACGGAACAGGATCTGTTTCAAATTCTTTTGCTATGGCAAAAGTTATCGGCATCATAAGTACAACGGTTGTTACATTATCTAAAAATGCCGAAACAATTGCA
The DNA here is from genome assembly GCA_944325095.1 of Candidatus Gastranaerophilales bacterium. Lineage (GTDB taxonomy): Bacteria > Cyanobacteriota > Vampirovibrionia > Gastranaerophilales > Gastranaerophilaceae > Zag111. The sequence goes on from CALUYV010000009.1 coordinate 11,727, forward strand.
GTAAATGCAGCAAGTGCAAACAGAACTGTTTTCGGATGCCCCTTTGTTGCGCGTAAAAGATTTAAAGCCATCCATTTAAAAACTCCGCTGCGGCTTGCAATATTTACAATAATCATCATACCGATTAACAGGAAGATTACCTGAAAATCTACATACTCAAATACACCTTTCATCAGGCTGCCGTCAGAATTTTCTCCTCCGAACGGTATTAAACCCAATAGCATTGTAAGTGAGGCTCCTATCAGTGCAACGACTGATTTTTGCACTTTTTCGCTGGCGATGAATATATAGGCAATAAGTAATATTAAGCCTGTAATAAGCATGCCATGCCCTTGAATAAAATCTAACATAATCTTTTTCTCCCCTCTAAATAAAGGCTATTGTACCATAAACAAAAAAGATATTCTCCATACCGGAAAATATCTTTTTTTATTTAAAACTTGTGTTTTATTAATGCATACACATCATTAAATACAATAAGTACCATTAATAATATAAGCAATAAAAAGAATACTGAACTAACCTTATTTATTGCTTCCTCGTCAAGCGGTTTTCCTCTGAATTGTTCAATAAGAAGAAACATAAAATGTCCGCCGTCCAGTGCCGGAATAGGCAGGAAGTTTACAAGCGCAAGGTCAAGTGAAATTATTGCGGTTAAAAGCAAACCTGAGAAAAATCCGTTGGTTTGGATAACATCTCCCCCGATTTTTGTTATGGCAACAATTCCGTGCATATCTTTCACCGGAATTTTACCGGTAAATAACTGCCAGAGTCCGTAAACCAGCATATATGTCTGTTCCCAAAGATATCTGCCGGAACCTATAATTGCGGTTTTGAAATCTTTTGTCGGTGTCAGGATTTCTTTAGACTCAATCATTACGCCTATCAGCCCTTTTTCATTTGCATATACCGGCTTTAATTCAATTTCCTTTTTATTGCGCAAAACCGTGATATTTAACGGTCTTTGTGTATCTGAAATTGCTGCTGCAATATCAGATGCGGTGACTGTTCCGTCAGATTTACAGGTGTTTTTATTTTTTAACTGATTTCTTAGTTTTATCTGTTTTTCAGTTAATGGTATTTGTTTATCGTGATACAGAGTATAGCCTTTTAAAACTTCATCTGCAATTACAAGAGGTGCTTCATCTGTTTTTTCAGGCAGTTTTATCTCTGTATTTTCTTTAATGATTGCATCAGAATCTGTTATTTCCGAATTAAGAGTAAGTATCTGCTCTAAAACTTTTTTTGATTTTTCTGTATCAATCTTACCGTCATATTGTTTGCTGCTTTTTGCATACAGAGTTAATGCGTAGGCGGATTGAATATTCGACCCGTTTATCTTGAGAACTCTGTCGCCTTTTTTTATGCCGCTTTGCCATATAGAGGCTTCTTTGGGTGCGTTTATATCTCCAATATAAACAAGGCTTTGTCCTGACGGAAGTTTACCCCATACAAAAGCGGTTATAAGCACAAAAATAAACGCTGTTATTATATTGGCAATTACACCAGCTGAGATTACAATCATTCTCTGCCAGACCGGACGGTTTATGAATCTGTCCATTGAGTCTGCCGGCAAATCAGAGTCTTTTTCATCGTCAGGAAATGATACATAACCGCCGAGTAAAAATGCGTGAACAACTAATTCTACATCTCCGACCTGTTTGCTCCACAAAGTAGGACCTATCGGTAATCCGAAACCGAACTTTGAAACCTTCATTCCGAGTGCTTTTGCGGCAAAGAAGTGTCCGGCCTCGTGTATGAGAACCAGAAAACTCAGCAGGAGTATCATTATTATTAATGCCATATAAATTTTCCCTTTATATTTTATTTTTTAAATTGTTCTAAAAATCTTAAATCATTATTGAAGAATAATCGGATATCATCAATTGCATATTTGAGCATAGCAAGTCTTTCGATTCCCATACCGAATGCAAAACCCGAATATACATCAGGATCAATTCCGACTCCGCGCAAAACATTCGGATCTACCATGCCGGCCCCCAGTATTTCAAGCCAGCCTGTGCCGGAGCATGTTCTGCAGCCTTTGCCTTCGCACATAATACACTGAACATCAACTTCCGCTGACGGTTCCGTGAACGGGAAGAAACTGCTTCTGAATCTTGTAGGGCGGACTGCTCCGAAATATAATCTGATAAATTCATTCAAAACACCTTTCAGGTCGCCAAAGGTAATGTTTTTATCTACATATAAACCTTCAATTTGATGGAAGAAGTTGTTTTTTCTTGAATTAATATTTTCATTCCTATAAACTCTCCCCGGTGCAATGATTCTAATAGGCGGTTTCTGGTTCTCCATAACATGAACCTGCGCGCCTGATGTCTGGCTTCTGAGAACTACATTTTTTGCAATATTTGTATAAAAAGTATCCTGCATGTCACGGGCAGGGTGGTCTTTTGGAACATTAAGCATATCAAAGTTGAAGTATTCGGTTTCAACTTCCGGAGATTCTTCGTTAGGTGCAACCGAAAATCCCAAATTCTGGAAAATTGCAACAATTTCATTTGTTGTAGAAGTTAAAGGATGAACGCTTCCTCTTGGAATGTATTGACCAGGCAATGTGATATCAATACGTTCTTTTTCTAATTTTTTATTCAGTTCCTGTTCATAAAAAATCTGGAATTTTTCTGAAATCGCAGATTCTAACTGCTTTGTAATTTCATTTGCTCTGGAGCCGATAATTCTTTTATCTTCGTCAGATAAATCTTTGAGTTTTTTCTTTATTTCGTTGAATTCCCCTTTTCTGCCGAGATATTTGAATTTTATATCTTCCAGGTCTTTGACCGTAACTGCTTTTTCAATGTCAGAAGCAGCATCTGAATATATTTTCTCCAGTTGTTCTTTCATATTTCATCCCTCTATAAGTTTAAAATTTCATTATATTTCTTTTCGTAAGCAATTGTTGTTTTTTCTCCGTGCCCCGGGAAAACTTCGGTATTATCAGGCAGTGTGAAAAGTTTTTCTTTTATGCTTTTAATTATGGTATCAAGACTGCCGCCCGGAAAATCACATCTTCCTATACTTCTATGGAATAATGTATCTCCGGAAAACAGTTTATCTCCGATAAGATAACTCATTCCGCCAGGTGTATGTCCGGGAGTTGCGATTGCTTTTATTTCAATATCTCCAACTTTAATTATATCGCCGTCTTTGAGATAGTTATGAATGCTTTTTATTTCGACAGATTCCATCCCTGCAAGTATCGGCATAAATTTAGGAGTCAGTTCAACCTGTTCAATATCTTCTTTTGCGATATAAGCATCAGTGCCAAATACTTCTTTAAATTTATCAACTCCGAGAATATGGTCAAAATGTCCGTGTGTAAGCAAAATATATTTAAGGTTTACACCCGAGTTTTTTATGCTGTTGATAAATTCCTGTCTGCCGGAAGAACAGTCAATCAAAACCGCTTCTTTTGATTTCTCGTCAATTATAAGATAATTGTTAGCATCGACAGGGCCTTCAACAAAAACTTTTATTTCCATTATTTTCTAACAACCTCAAAAATATTTTTACAAATTGAAAATACACCGCCGGCATCTTTCAATGCAAGCATATTAGGACCATCGCAAAGTGCGTTGTCCGGCTCAGGGTGTATTTCAAAGAATAGAGCGTTTGCGCCTGCTGCCATAGCCGCTTTTGCAAGTACCGGAACAAATCTTCTATCCCCGCCTGAACATGTACCGTTTGCACCCGGCAGTTGAACGCTGTGAGTTGCATCAAAGACTACAGGGTAGCCGAATTCCTGCATAATAGGAATCCCTCTGAAATCTGTTACCAGATTGTTATAACCAAAAGTTGTTCCTCTGTCTGTTACAAGAATATTGGTGTTTCCGGAATCTTCAACTTTTTTTATAATACTGCCCATTTGTTCCGGCGCAAGAAACTGGCCTTTTTTAATGTTTACAATTTTTCCTGTTTTTGCGGCTTCTACAAGCAAATCTGTCTGCCGGCATAAAAATGCTGGAATTTGCAATATATCTGCAACTTCTGCAACTGCAGCCGCCTGATCCGGAGTATGGATATCTGTTACAATCGGAACATCAAATTTTTCTTTGATTTGACGCAGCATTTCCAGACCTTTTTCCAGTCCAGGACCTCTGTAGGATGTCAAAGAAGATCGGTTTGCTTTATCAAAAGATGATTTAAATACAAAATTTATATCAAGATCTTTTGTGATTTCTTTCAATCCCTGAGCGGTTTTTTCTAAAATTTCCTGATTTTCAATAACACACGGTCCGGCAAGAATAGTTAATTTATCGCCGCCAATCTCAAAATCCCTTAGTTTTATTTTTTTAATATCTTTCATAAGTAAATTATATGTAAAATAAAACTAAAAGTAAATATTACGGAATAAAAAACTAATTCACGGGTGAAATTTATTGATATTCAACAATTACTCTTGCAGGGAAGTTGCTTTTTAACAGGCTGTTCATCATCTGCTGTGCCTTTTCTTTAGAATTATACGAACCTACCTGCAGAGTGTAGTACCCGCCGATATTTTTTACTATAGGGGTTATGCTCAATCCGGCTTCCTGTATTATACTTTTAGCAACTTCTGCTTGTTTTTCTGTTGCATAAGAACCTACAACAACTCTGGCATGTACAGTTTTTTCCTGCGGTGCAGTGTGTTCTGTTACAACAGGAGTTGTATTGTGCACTTTTTCTTCCTGCTGAACCTGATGTTCTTCCTGTTTTTGCGGTTCTTCGGTTTTAGTATTGTTTTCTTTTTCTTCCTGCTGCTGTTGCTGCTGCTCAAGAATATTATTCTCGGCTTCCATTTGTCCTACAGTCGGTTTATTCTGATGCGGAAGCACAACTTTTTCGTCAAGTTCCGGCGAAAACATTGTTTCATCTTCAAGGCTTCTGCCCTCATCTTCAAGTTTCAAACTTTTTAATCTTTCGTCAATTGAGGCCATAGTGGTTGCTTCTTCTTCCATAGATGCAATTTCATTATTTGAAGAAATTCCGATATCTACATTTGGTGAAAAAACTTTTGCTATTCCGAGAAGTATCAGCAAGCCTATAAAAAATACCGATACAAAAACATTCATATCCTGATTTGTTTTTTTATTAACCTTTTTTTTGTAATCGTTGTATGAAAAATGAGAACGATTTTCAAATTTATTTGAATTTTTTAACATTACACACCTCTAACTTTTGTCATAGCAAGTATTATGTCTTGAAGTTCTTCACTGTATTTTTCCATGACTTCAATTGCAAATTCTTTTATATTTTCAATCCCTAAATCCGTTTTCAATGCAGACACCGGAATAGGTGCACCTTCGGATAAAATATTCAGCCCTGTATGAATAAGAACGGAAGTTACGGATTTTGTAGCAATAGAAACTGATAATTTTTTGCCGTTTATAAATAAATCATCTCCGTTTCTTAAAACTTGTATTCCTCTTCTTTCCAGAGCCTCTTTTATACATGTTACCAGGAGTCTTTGCCGCAAAACACCTTCTGTAAGGTTGATGCCGAATTGTTCAGAGATAAAACTCAGCATATATTTGCTGTAAATCGGCTCATTGTTTATAACATCTTCAATATCAACCATTTCTGTTAATTTGACTTCGCATTCTCCGCAAAAAGCCACTATCGCATCCCCTTGAATTTTGAAATTCTTATAAATCCAGTGAGGCGCAAGTTGAGAACCGATATATTTTATATCTTTGTCTATGTATAAAGTTTTCATTTACTCAAAAAGTATCCCTGTATAATAAATATCACCGTTTGCCTGTAAAGCATGCTTTAACCTTGTACAGGACTCACATATCCCGCAATGCTTATCTCCGCCGTTATAACAACTCATTGTTAATTCCAATGGAAGTTTATTTTTTAAGGCTAACATGACTATATCATTTTTATTATAATTTATCAAGGGTGCAATTATTTCGGGTTTTTCCAGTGTTGAATATTTAAATTCTTCATTGACGGAATTTATAAAATCAGCGGTATTATCAGGAAATGTTTGAGCCTCTTCTTTATTTGCTCCTATAAGTATATATTTGTATCCGTAAGAATCTGCGTATGCGCCTGCAATATTTAAAAATAAACCGTTTCGGTTCGGAACCCAGACTGATTTTGCCGATTTTTCAGGACTTTTAAGTTCATCTCCTGCCGGTACTTCTTCATTTGAAACAAGTGATGTTTTTGTAATATTTTTGAGCCAGTCAAGAGTGATAACTTCGTGTTTTATATTGTAATATTTACAGATTTTTTCCGAGGCTTGAATTTCTTTTTCCGCAGCCTTTTGTCCGTAATCAAAAGTAAGGGCAAGTTCAATGTTTAATTCATCTTTTTTCAGCCCCAGACTGACAAGGGAATCTAATCCGGCGGAAAGTAAAATTATTGATTTAAGCATTATTCTTCATCCTCGTATTCGTCAAGAATTGAAACGGCTTCCATTTTAAGATTATCCGAATATTTATCTGAATTTATAATTTCATCAAGAATACTCCGGTCTGTCATATTGTAAAGAGCAATCATTGCGTTTTTCTTAACTTCTTCATCAGTATCATTTTCCAGACATTTTTTAATTGTTTCAATTGCTTTAGGGTGTTCGCTGTTCATAATTGCTTCAATAGCATTGATTCTTACCTGGGCTGATTCATCAGAAAGTGAGTTTTTCAGTGCTCTGAAAACTCTTTCATTGTCGGAAAAACTCATTTTTGACAGTGCCTCAAGCACTCTTTCTTTAAGAAAACTGAATTTATCCATAATGCCCTGTTTTGTTTCCAGAATACTGACAAGAGGATCTATCGCTCTTGTATCTCCTAAAAGTCCGAGAGCAGATACTGCTGATTCTCTCAGGTAAACAGATTTTTCATCTTCATCCTGCACAACCTCAATCAGCGGGGCAACGGCAAATCTGTCCCCTATTCTGCCGAGAGCATCAGCGCAGGCAAGACGGACTCTGTAATTTTCATCCTTATTATTAAGGCAGTAAAGCAGTGAAGAAACAGCACTTGTGTTTCGCTGGTTTGCGATTGCTTTTGCGCACATTGCGCGGACATTGTTATATTTTTCTTTGGTATTAACATCAGAGTAATTTGCATTTTTCAAAAGCAGGATATCGACCAGATATTCAAGGCTTGAAGGATCTCTGTATTTGTCTATACATCTGATTAAATACATGATGACATCCGGTTCCGGGGCGTTAATTAAGAAGTAATTATATATTGCGATAAGTTCGGTTTTATTATATTGGTTTTCGAGTTTATCAATATTTGCAATGACTTCCTGCGGGTTTAATGTTCCGTTTGTCAAACCGCATTCCTGTGCAAGTTTATTAAGATTTAATCCGGTATTATGCCCCACTGCCATCCTCGTACCTGCATGATTAACATTACTAACCAGTTTCTAGTATATCATTTTCTTTAATAAAAGTCTTTTTACAATTAATTGTAACATTTTTGTAAACATCTGACAAAAATTTTTTTTCTTTGATTTAGAATAAATGTGTAGCAGTTAACAAATGGTGAAACATGAATATCGACTCAATAAAAATTTATCCCGACATTCACCGATCTAAGTTTAAGGATCGGATGCAGGAGCGAAATGTGTCCGAAGGCAACAAATGGACGAGTGTGGGATTGTGTGACGAAAAACAACTTAATAGAGGATATCAAAGTGGCAGCTTAGCGAGAGAAAATAACTTCGGGGCTGTCACTTTTGGTTCTGCAGCGTCTAATATCCAAAAGACGGTTAAGGACAACCTTTTTGATAAGATTTTAAAACTATGCGACAAGCATACAGTTATTGCGCAAAACCTTGTAGCCCTGGTGCTTGCAGTAGGTTTAAGACCTCTTGCGATTATGGCTCTGCCTGGTAAAAAAGATGAAGATAAAGGTGATAAAATATACGCATCAGGTCATGCTATCGCATCAGGTTTAATCGGATTTGCATTTTCAACGGTTGTTATGTATCCGTTAGGGCAGGCGGCTGATAAAGCTAAGAAGATGTTAAGACAAGCTAAAACTCCTGATGCTAAAGATTTACCAAAAGATGTTGTAAATGCAATGAAAAAAGCCTTTAAGGTTTCTGATCTTGCAGAATTGGAACATTCTAAAGCGTTTAAGAATGTTACCAAAATTTTGGATATGGCACCTGATGTATTTATATTCGGTGTTGCTAAAGCGATATTAACAATTAAATTAATCAAGCCGATTTTGAAATATGTATTTGGTCTTGAGAAAAAACAAAAACCTGCTCAGGCAAAAACCGAAGAAAAACCGGTGCAGCAAACCCCAATGCTCGGGATGATGAAACCTGAAATAGCAAAATTTGCAGGAGGGCTCAAATAATGAATATTACATTAAATACAAATAAATTTAACCCTCAATACAATCCAAATAAATTCGGGCAGCAAATATCTTATGCAAATTATGCAAATCAATCATTTACAGGTTTAAAAAATCCGGTTGATGCTATTCCTCAGAAATCGAAATTCCTTGCAAAATTCAGAGAACAAATGGATAAGATGTTTGAGTCATTTACAACAGGAATCGCAAAATTCTACACAACCAAATTATACACTTCACCTGTTGCAAAATGGCTTGCAAATCATACCGAAAAATTATCAGGTGTTGTTGACCATATGCAGGTTCTCGGTTCTGTTATTATTTCCGGTATGTATATGCTGAAAACTCTGGGCAGTGAAGATCTTGATAAAGACAGACGTCAGACTCTTGCAATAAACCAGGGTTTAACTTTCGGGGTTTCTACTTTAGGCTCATATTTGATAGACAGCAGTCTTGATTCTTGGTGGGAAAAAGTTACCCAGAAATATGCAGCAAAACAAATCGGTGATAACAAATTGCCGGATAAAATTGCAAAATTGAATGAAAATATTATACATGATGCTGAAGTTAAATTCCAAAAAGCCTGGAAAAATTTAGGTAAAAGACAACGGCCTAAACTTGTTGATACTTTGAGTTATATAGAAGATCATGTTCCGAATACCGGTATCGAATCTAAGATAAGAGGTATGGGCGTATTGAAGAAACTGTTAGTATTCGGTACAGTCTATAGATTCCTGTCACCGGTTGCGGTTACTCCGCTTGCTTCAATGATTGGCAATTGGATGATTTCATCTTCAAAGAATAAAGAAAAAGCCGCACAAGCCGGAAAAACGGAACAAGATAATAAAACGGTGAAAACTGCAGCGTAAGTTGGTTAATATTATATAAACAAAAAACAGGGCTTTCGATTTTCGAAAGTCCTGTTTTAGTAAATTCGGGTGTTTATTCGTTACAGCCGAATGCAATTGTAATGTGTTCTCTAGGGTTAACTGCAGAGATTTTGTAACCTCTAGGATCGACCAGATAAGCAAATTCATCTCCTGTTGTCTGGAATAGACCCATTGCACCGGATAATGCTGTTCTTGTAACATCAATAGGTGCTTTAACCGCTTCAAACACACCGTCGCCGAGGCTTCTTGCTGCAGCTCCGAATTGACCCTGGAATGCGTGTCCGAGCATATAACCGGCATCATTTGTCACATTTTCGGCAGCGTTACCTACATTGGTCAATATACCGCCTGCTGTTCTGCCGACAACACCGATTAATGAACCTGCCCATGTAAACGGCATTTCAACTAATCTTGCAACAGGGTTTACATTTCTTGATTTATTAACCTGTGCCTGCAAAATTTGTTTTGGCAGTTTTGTTTTGCAATCGCCGTTTTTAATTTCCGTGAAGGCAAGTTTTAATGCACCTTTTTCGCAGCCTGAAGGTCTTATAACTTCAACTACCCGTCCAGTTACGGTAGAACCGCAAGGATAAACAGTTCCGTTAATTGTAACATCTTCAAGAGTATTTGCTCTGAAGTATTGACCTACATGGGATGATTTCGCAGTTAATTGGTCTATCATTGAAAGTTTCAATGTAGGAATTTTAACAATTTCTTCCTGTTCAATCAGTGCATTTTTATCAATAGGGCAGGCAGGGCAGACGCTGTTTGCTGTTTTCGGATTTGTATCATATCCGAGAGCAACACGCACTGTTTGCATCATTGAGGCAACATCGGCACGGGAAGCATCTTTTGTCGGTAAAATCATATTTGGTGTCGGGGAGTCTTTTAATGCTCCGTTTTGTAATGATTTTGCCACCGGAATTCTGGCCCAGTCAGGTACTTTGTTTCCGTCAGCATACTTGCTCAGGATTTCGTCCGCTTTGCATCTGTCAATGTCGCAGGTCATGCCTTTAGCAATTGTAGTTAATGCTTCTACACGGGTTACATTTGCATCAGGTTTGAATGTGTGGTTAGGATAACCTTCAAGCAGATTTTCATCTACAGCCTTTGCAATTGCTGCATTTGCCCAGTTGTTTTTCGGCACATCATTGAATTGCGCCTGCTGATTCATATCACAGTCTAAATTGAAACCTTTTACAAGCATTGTTGCAAATTCGGCTCTTGATATGTATTTGTTAGGCTTGAATAATCCGTCAGGATAACCTACAACTATATCATTTATCGCAAGTTTATCAATATCACATGAAGCCCAGTGGCTGTTAGGCACATCCGGGAATACACATCCGCCGAACGGTGCTGCTGCACCTGTAATATTTTGAATTTGCTGCGGAATTTCATACGGAACGAGAGTTTTCTTAACCGCATTGATAGAATTTGATGTCTGAATATCTATCGGGCAAGAGTTCCCGTCCATTCTGTGTTCGTTTCTTTCAATGTTTATACCGTTATTTACATTCGGCAGTTCATTTAAACATGGCATTTGAGCAGCGGCACCTGTTGTTTGTCCTTCAGGGGCTACCGTTACACCGTAAGTGTTAGCAGACATACGGCTTGCAGCGGTGCCTTTCATCGCTGTTTCTGTTGTAAAAATTGAATTTGCCGGCTGTCCTACATAATTGTTGGTTCCGTAAATTGCCTGCGGATATCCGTAAACCTGTTTCATTTCTGCTTTATCTATTTTTCCGGATTGCGGACATAATGCGGTAGATGGAACCGCCGGTTTATCGCAGCTTATGTCATTTTTACATCCGCAGTCGTTTTTTTTCGGCGGACAATCAGGTTTTTGCTTTTTACATTTACACTCAGGCAGTGCCTTTTTGCACTTCGAGCAAGTTGCCTGCGGTGCTTCTACAGGACAGGCAGGGCCTGTTACTACAGGCATTGGATCTGCCGGTGCCTTAGTGTCGCACGGGCAAGCTGCCATTACTGTTGTCAAGGAACACGTTGATATTCCAACGGCAATCGCAGCTGCCATAGATAGTTTTTTAATTGACATTTTTACCTCCTTGTTACTTTGTTTTGCCTGTACCAGAATTATATTCTTGCAAAACAAACATATACCTGATTATGTACTTTTTAAGCGGTTTAAAACATTAGTAAAATATCCTATCTGTCCGGGCAGTATTAAAAAACTATAAATGTAACAATTCCTTCAAAATAGGCAAAAATTTTTCAAAATATGTTTTTATATATATGTAGGTAATAATTTGTGTAGTATAGGAGTTGTAATGTTTAGTAAAGAATTTATGAAATTTTTGTTTGAATATCAGAAAGAAGATTTCAAACAAAAAAGACAAACCCCGAAGACGATTTCTTTTTCATCCCCGAAAAATGGAAAACTTGCTGAGGTTTTTGTTTGGGAAGGTAAGTCTAATAATTAATTTTTCCCCAAAAAAAAGAGCCTAAAGAAGGCTCTTGGAATGTAAACTTGAAGTCATTCCTCAAAATAGTGAAGTGTGAAGTGTGTGCTTAAGTCTTTTTTGATTTCTCAATAAGCACTTCCTCGTGTTTACATATATATAAAGTATTTTTGATATATAAAATTGCTATATTTTGTATTTTTCGCTTTACAATTTGTAACAGAGAGATAATTTAGCCGTTATGACCTATACTATTATTAAATAGTTTGTTTATAATGAGGTTGAAATATGAATATATTAGTATCAAATGATGACGGGATAGCCGCAAACGGGATACGTGTTTTGACTGCGGAATTATCCAAGAAACATAATGTATATGTTGTTGCGCCTGATAGGGAGCGCAGTGCGGCAGGCCATTCGCTGACCCTTCATACCCCGCTGCGAGTAGAAGAACTGGACAGCGGTTTGAACGGTGCCCAGAGAGTCTGGGTAACAACCGGCACTCCTGGGGATTGTGTCAAAATTGCGGTCAGCGTTCTGTTAGAAGAGGATGAAAAGCCTGATTATGTAATTTCAGGAATTAATCACGGGCCGAATCTGGGTACTGATATTTTTTATTCCGGCACCGTAAGTTGTGCAATGGAAGGTGCTATGCTTGGAATACCGAGTATTGCCGTTTCGCTTGCGTCCTTGAAATCTAATCATGAAGATTTTGATTTTGCTGCTAAATTTGTAACTTCTATGGTAGATAAAATCTCGGAGTTTCAATTCCCTCAAAAGTCTATACTTAATGTTAATGTTCCGGGACTTGAACCCGAAGATATTGCAGGTGTTTCTATCACGGAAATGGGTGCTAAATTGTTTACGGATACCTATGAAAAACGGGTTGACCCGAGAGGTAAAGTATATTACTGGCTTGCAGGCAAACTCATAGATCAGCCTGTAGATGCTCCGACTGATATTGCGGCTGTCAGAAATAACAAGATTTCGATTACTCCGATAACTTATGAGATGACCAAAACTGAAAATATCTCCGAACTTTATCGTATTCTTTGCAGCAGCGGCAGCTGCAACTGGTATTAGTTCCTTTTATAAATCTTAAATTTTTTTCGTTGAGGGGGCTTTAATTTTATATGTATATAGTGTATAATATATATAGGGATATTATATAATTGTAGTCTGCTCTGATAAATATACTCACATAAAGTGTAATGTATTGCACTGTCCTTCGGTTGATTGCCCGAAATACAATCCAAACCTTGCTTTTGTCAGTTAACACTGTTTTTATATATTAACAAAACTTAATACTCTGATAAAAAAAAGCAATTCTTATAAAAAAAAATACTTTATATAAGAGTACATAGGAAAGAGGATTAAAATCAATGAAGGAACAAGAATTAAATACCATTATGTCAGTAGTATCAGACCCGATCGAAAATGTATATAAAATCGATTCATACAGAGATGTTGAAGAAATCCAGCGTATAATCAGAATTTTCAATATTTCTGAGGAACAGCATAATAAGCATACTATGTTATCAATCAAGAATCTTGCTACATTGCATCTTGTATTGAGTAATAACTAATTCTTGTTCATGCATAATTTCGGTAAAAGTTAACAAAGACCTTGCATTTTGTAAGGTCTTTTCGTTTGGTTTAGTGCTCAAATAAAACGAGAATTTCCGGAGCGAACAGCAAAACTCCGATTAACACGGCGGCTATTGTCACAACCATAACGGCTCCGGCAGCAATATCTTTTGCCATTCCGACCATTCTGGAATATTTGTTATGAAAAATTGCATCAAGGGAAAATTCTATTGCGGAATTAAACATTTCAGCGGAAATTACCGAGGAAATCGTTAATAGCAGGATGCATATTTTTGAGATTGAAAACCCGAAGCAAATAGCACTTGCAAGTACAAATGCTCCTACAAGCATATGCACCCGAATGTTTCGTTCGCTTTTGAGAGTTAAACGCATTCCCTTTCTTGCGTTTTTGAATGTGTTTGAAAAATTTTGTTTTTTATATTTTGTCATATATAATTCCTATACTTTCCAGCGCTTTCTTTTGATGAGTTACAACGAACTGAAAATCTTTTTCTGTCTGGTGGTCAAAACCTAATAGGTGCATTATTCCGTGGCTTATAAGAAACAGCAATTCTGTTTCTTTGTCTATTTCTTTCTTTCCAGCTTCATCTATAACTCTGTCTAATCCTATTATAATCTCTCCTAAATTAATTTCCATATCAAGAACAAATTTTTCTTCATCCTCAGAATCCGCAAAGACTGCAAAAGTTATTATATCTGCAGGATAATCTTTTCCTCTGTATTCTCTGTTAATTTCGTGTGTTTTTGAACTGTCGCAAAATAAAAAATCAAATGCAACAGATTCATAATCCTGATTAGCAAGGCACGAATTTTCATAAACTTCCGGTGTCCGCATATAATAATCAAGAATTTTTTGCGTTTTTTCCAGAATGGTTTGTTTGTCAGGCGACCATTTTTCAAAAATGTTGTCTATGAATAAATTGTAATTTATCATAAATCTTTATTTCCGTTATTATCCAGATTTTTATCGCTGTTGTCATCTAATGAATTCTGGTTGTTTGCACGTTTGCCGTCTTCCAGTTCATGGATTTTCTTTTCCAGATCTTCATCAAGAATAACATTTGGCATTTCGATTTTATTTTTGTTTAATTCCTCGTCAATATTTTCCTGATATTTAATTCGGTTATGCTGCATGCCTCTTAATACCCTGCTGAAAGTCATCGCAATAACTTTCAAATCTTTAAGAGTAAGAGGGCTGTCAGAAAGTTGTCCGTCATTTAATCGTTCAACAATGATTTTATCGATAATATTTTCAATTTCATCATTTGTTGCGCCTTTCATTGCCCGGACTGCAGATTCAACGGCATCTGCAAGCATAAGAATAGCAGTTTCTTTCGTATTCGGTTTTGGGCCGGGATATCTGAACTGGTCAATTTTAACATTTTCAGCACCTTCTTCGCTTACAGCCTGATTATAGAAGTATTTTGCAACCCCTTCTCCGTGATGCTGCATAATAAAATCACAGATAACATTAGGCAGACCGTTTTTCTTGGCAATTTCAAGACCGTCTTTCGGGTGGGCTATAATCACCATTTTACTCAATCTTGGATTAAGTTTATTGTGCGGATTTCCTATACTGTAGTATGATTGGTTTTCTACAAAGAAGAACGGACGTTTTAATTTTCCGATATCATGATAAAACGCTCCGACTCTTGCAAGAATAGGGTTTGCACCGATTGCTTCTGCTGCTGCTTCACAAAGTGTTGAAACCATCAAACTATGGTGATAAGTTCCCGGAGCTTCCATTTGCAGCCGTTTTAAAAGCGGCTGGTTATGGTCGCCCAATTCAGCAAGACCGTAAGTAGTGATTATCTGGAAAGTGTTTTCCAATAACGGTGACAGACCCAGTACAATGATAGAATTTACAATACCGTTCAGGAATATGTATTTACAATCTCTCAATATCAAGGTATTGCTTACATCAATAAGGCATTTATCAATAAAATATAAACTTAATAATATTAAAACACCGGCAACACCAAGGTTAAATCCGACTTTGATAAGGTCAAAACGACGGGTATAGCGGATTTTTGAAATTGTTATCATTCCGATTAATGACAGTATTAAAAATACAACAGTGAATTGCGCATTATACTGCATTCCGACTGTGAGCAGTATTATAAGCAGTAAAGATAACAGGAAGGACACTCTCGGGTTTAAGAATATTGCCGAAATGATTACAACGGCAGGAATAGGCAGCACATAAGGCGATGCCCCGACAGGCAGAACAACCGCAGTTGAGCATGCCATCATAACAAGTATCGCTGAAAGTGCCATATAACGGGGTTCAAGGTACGGCAGTTTTGCGACTTTCAGGTAGGATATATAAATCATTGTTAATAATAAAACGAGAATATATATAGATATTACGCCCTGCCAGTTTAATTCATATACATTGTATCCGGCTGCTCTAAGGGCATCTCTTTTTAATCTTGTTACAGGTTCTCCTTCAAATACAATCTTTTCACCTTTCTGGAAAGTTACTTTGTACGGTTTTACGGAATCCTGAGCGTTCATTTTTGCAATTTCGGTTGCGGCTTCATCTACAACAAGATTAGGCACAATTACCTGTTCAAGCATTGCAGATATTACGGAAACCTGTCTTTTGGATACATTCGGCACAAGATTATTTTGAATAAGTGTTTTTATATTATCTCTTTCATAATCCTGTTCGGTTATTCCGACTTTTAATATGTTAACCAGAGATAAAGAGGCTTTTTCAAAAGACTCTCTGAGGCTTGGTTCGTCAACTTCAAGCAGGAAATTTATTATAAAATCTTTTTTCGGGTTGTCGGAAAGGTCAAACAATACATTCAGTTCGGATTCTTTTTCTTCTTTTGTGGAATCTTTTTTTCGTATTTGTAATATTGAATTTTCTATTGTATCGAGATTTGATTTAATAAAATCATCTTCTGCCGGCACCAGAATAGGCTCGGTTTTCTGAGCAACTTCGCGTCTGTGCTGTTCTGTTCTTTTTACATCTTCTACAATCAGTGTTTTTTGGGCAATAATATCTTTTTTGCTTATCCCGTTTTCAATTATGCTTTGAAAAAAGAAGTTCTGGGACGATATTATTGCGGTAATTAGTGTTGTAAATAGCACCAGATAAAAAACTTTGACAAAAAGCGAAGATACAAAAAACTCTCTGATTTTATCTATAAATTCCTTGTTAATCATAAAAATATCCTATCCTACCAACCTTGTACATATCAATTTTATAACTTATTTAAAATATTTCAAGTTGTTAAGTAAAAACAAAAAAGAGTCCGCTTGTGCGGACTCTTTTTAATCAGGTATAATCTGTTTTAATCAATTAGCCTTGAGCAGGTGCTTCTTCCGGATTGTCGGTTTTATTTTCACCTTCATCTTCTTTGGTTTCTTTTTGTTTGGCAATCAAATCCTGTATTTTTTCTTTGATTTCTTCACCTTTTTTCTGCAAATCGGAAACCGCATCATCTGCTTTGACCTGAATTTGTTTTGCTGTTTCATCGGCGCGTCTTACCATATCTTGAGCCGTATCAGCCAGGATTTTTCTGGTTTCTTCGCCTGATTTCGGAGCGAGCAGAATCCCTGCTATAGCACCGATGGCACCGCCAACAACAAAACCTGCTAAAAATTTTGATACTGACATATTTGTTTATCTCCTTTTAAACTATCAACTTAATATTAATATGACATTTTTTATTTTTCATTACCTGAATGTTTACTTCTTTTTGTTAAATAATGAAAATAAAGTTACAAAGCCTTTCAAAAACCCGCCTAAAAGGCTGTCTGAGAAAGTTTTTGTTTTGGTCAGGACATTTTCCAGCCCTGTTTTTACACTGCCCATACTTTCATCTGTACTCTGGATGATTGAATTAATTGAACGCATTGTATCATTTAATTCTTTCAGGGTAGGTTTTAATTCCGTATTTAAAATTAAAGATGTTTCGTTAACATTATTTGTTAATACAGAGATATCTTTTAGTAATTTTACCAGATAATAACCGATAAAACCTAAAACAACCGCTGTAGTTAAGGCTAGAAAAGTCAAACCGCCGTTTAAAATAATTTCTGATGTCTCTATACTCATTTTATTTTCCTTTATTTTTAGTAATCAAATTCGTTTTCTTTTTCCTGTCCGTTTTCACAATCCTCTAAAGCCTTTGCTTTCTGCATTTTTTTAGACTTTACGGAATTGCTCAATTTGCGGAATTGTCTTTCCATTTTGTATTTAACAAGATCAATGGATTCCATTGCCTGTTTTTTTGCATCGCAAATCTGCGGAGCGTGTTTGTCGTAAAAATCACAAACTGCTTCTTTTAACTCTTCTCTGGATTTTTCACCCGGTTTCGGTGCGAACAGAACACCTGCCACAATACCGCCTACAACACCGGCGACCAAACCCATTGAGAATAAAAATGCGTCATTATTCTTGCTCATAGTTGTAAACCTCTTCTTTCGATTTTTATAATATCATATTTTTATTATAATTACAATACATTCAGTCGATTTTTGCGTTATAACTGGATTCTAGACCTTGAGTATGTTTTTGAGCGCAAATATAACATCAAGTATATTTAAAATCTGTTTAAACGGAATTTTAAATATAAGGCAGCCGAGTGCAGAAATGAAATTTTTGCTGAATAATTTTTTGCATTCTCCTTTTGCTGTTCCGATAAATGAAACCAGCGATTTTAACGTGACCATGGATTTGTTTACTTTGCCTTTAATTTCAAGCAGATTTTTTTTCAATTCAGGCTGAAATTCAAGAACCTGTCTGTTTTTTTCAATGATTATACTGTCCAATTTCTTCAATTTTGATATAATCCAGCAGCAAACAATAATTTCTGCGGCAAAACTTATTGTAAAAAATAAATGTAACATCTTTTAATTTTTCTCACTTTTGTACTATATTAGACTTATACTATAACATTGTATAATATATATTATTACAACAGAGAATTGAATCCGTCTAAAGGACTATTTTATGGGCAGAGTGAGATTTTATACGGCATTAATACTGGCAAGACTGATTTATCTGGCAATAAGACTATTGAACAAATCATCCGGAACATCTTTTGTCGGGATGATGACACTGAAATTTTGTCCGGAGTTTTTGAAATATTGCAGGAAATATGTTAATAAGTCGATTTCCGTAACCGGTACAAACGGCAAGACAACGACTTCCGGTGTTCTTGCTCATATCCTTGAAATAAACGGCAACCGCTTGATTCACAATGTCAAAGGTGCCAATATGCTGACGGGTATTGCTAATGTTTTTGCACTTAACCTGCCTGAAAAATTCGATTATGCTGTTTTAGAGTCGGATGAAGCCTACCTGAGAAGGCTTTATGAATATTATAAAACAGATTTTCTTGTGGTGACAAATCTGTTCCGTGATCAATTGGACAGATACGGTGAATTAATGACAACTGCAGGATATATAAAACAGGCAATTGATAAAAATAAAGATCTGGTTCTTCTTTTGAATGCGGATGATCCGCTGGTTACAAACTTAGGAAAAGACAGAAATGCTTTGTATTACGGTTTTGAAAGTGTAGAAGTATTTTCTGATGTTCACAATTCGCACTCCTGCGCTCCTTCGGAAACCTTTAATTGTGTTTGCGGCGAGCCGTTAAAGTATCACAGGCAATTTTTTGCCCAGCAGGGGCATTATTATTGTGAAAAATGCGGATATAAGCGTCCGGAACCTGATTTCAAGGCTAAAGCAAAAATATATTCAGATTATTCAGAACTTATACTTTCTTATGGCGGGAAGGAATATAATTTTAAAATCAATCTTGTCGGGCTTTATAATGCGTATAATGCGCTTGCTGCAATATCTCAGAGTTTTTTGCTCGGGATTTTGCCAGAAGTTATACAAGAAGCACTCTCATCATATAAATCAATTTTCGGGAGAACTGAAAGAAGAACAATAAACGGGCATGATACTTTAATACAACTTATAAAAAATCCAACAGGAGCCAGTGAGGTTTTGAAAACAGTGGATTTAAACTCAAATATTGTTATTGCCATAAATGACAACTATGCTGATGGACGGGATATTTCATGGCTTTGGGACAGTGATTTCGAACAGTTGAAAGACGCAAAAAAACTTGTTATAACCTCGGGTATCAGAGCCAATGATATGGCTTTGCGGTTAAAATATGCAGGAATTGCCCAGCAGAAAATTACAATAGAGCCGAACATAGAAAAGGCAATTGCTCTTGCTTCATCCGGAGATAATAAATCGGAAAAGATTACAATACTGCCTTCATATACTGCTTTATTGAAGATAAACAAGTTAAAATTAAAATAAAAAGGAGATGATAGAATGCTTTTAGGTGTGAATATTGATCATATAGCAACATTACGAAACGCAAGAGGCGGAGTTGAGCCGAGTCCTGTATTGGCTGCCGAAATATGCGAACAAAACGGGGCAACTTCTATTACTACACATTTGCGTGAAGATAGAAGACATATAAAAGATGAAGATGTCAGAACTTTGATTAAAACAATAAAAACGAAATTAAATTTGGAAATGGCAGTAACAGACGAAATGCAAAAGATTGCACTTGAAATTATGCCGGCATCTGTTTGTCTTGTGCCTGAAAAAAGACAGGAAGTCACTACAGAAGGCGGACTTGATGTTGCTGGGCAGTTAGAAAAAATTACAAAATTTGTAAAACCTTTAAAAGATGCAGGGATTGTTGTGAGTTTGTTTATTGATCCGGCTGCAGAGCAGGTAAGAGCCTCCGCAAAAACCGGGGCGCAGTTTATTGAATTGCATACGGGCTGTTATTCAAATGCTTTCGGTAAAGATAGCGAAGAAAAAGAATTTCAAAAACTTTTTGAAGCCGCAAAACTTGCGCAGAGTTTAGGTTTAAGGGTAAATGCCGGTCACGGGCTGAATTACGAAAATGTTTTCCGGATGCATGAAATTCCTGATTTGTACGAGTTAAATATCGGACACAGTATTGTATCAAAAGCCGTATTCACCGGATTGGCACAGGCAGTTTCTGAAATGAAAGAACTTATAAAATAGGAAAATTTATATGGAAAATAAATCAAAAGAAGAAATCGTAAAAGAAATGCAGCAGGTTGTTAATCAAATGGTGATTGACGATATTGAAGAAAATCCTGAAATGGCAAATGAATATTTTGAATGTGATTGCTGCGGCAAAACAAAAAGTTATGCAGGTTCAATTCAATACGGGGATTACAGACTCTGTAACGATTGCGTTTTGCTGGCTGAAACCGGTTTTGCACTTGAAAAATTTAAAGATATTCAGGATTTGATAGACGCAATGGAAGATAAAAGACTTGAAGAATTTTGCGAATTTATTAAGTCTGAAGAAAAAAGACAGTCTGAATTTGAAAATAATTAGTACAAAAAAGACCGTGGTAAACGGTCATTTTTGTATTTGCTCTACTTCCATAATCCGCTGTTGTCATTGTGCGGCGGCGGAATCAGCGGTCTGAAAAGCAGACTCGGAGTGCCGAGGCCCTGGAATGGAGGTCTTGGCTGATGTCTTTTTTCATATCTTGCCCGGCCTTCTGCTTTCATTATTTCTAATTCTGCGCGCTGTTCCTTGTTTAAGATATTTTCAAAATCCTGAGAGTTTTCTTTTCTGATTTTTTTTGCTTTTTTCTCAAGTTCGTTTATTTCATTTTGCAGTTTTTCTATTTGGGCCTGCTGTTCTTTTTCCGCAAGTCTGCTTTTTTTCAGCATTTCAATTTCTTCTCTTTTTACGGAAATCTGCATCATAACAGGCTTAATCTCTTCTAACCCTTTTTTATGGATTGTACGGATTTTTTCTTTTTGTTTTTCAGATAAATTTAGCCGTTGTTCAAATTCTTTTCGTTTTTGTTCTTTTGTCACAGGCGGCCGGTACATTACGGAAACATTTTTATCAGATTCACGGACTTCATTTGCTTCAGCAATGTTGTTGGTTCCGCAAATGCATAAAATTGATAAAATTATTATAAATGCTTTCATAATATCCTTTCTTTCGTTTATTATCATAATAAATCCTTTAAAATTTCAGCTAATTCTTTTTTTGCATTGTATATTCTTGATTTTATTGTGCCGATAGGGCATTTGAGTCTTTGAGCGCATTCTTCGTATGTATAACCGTTAATTTCGCACATAATTATTACTTCTTTAAATTTTGGCTTTAATGAATTTATTGCTTTAACGATTTTTTTCTGGCGTTCCAGTTTTATAAACTTTTCTTCCGGTGAAATTTTTTTATCTTTAATGCTGTCGATTACGAAATCATCAGAAGTAGAGGTTTTAAAAACTTTGTGGTAGGAGGATTTCAAATAGTCAAGAGAGGTGTTTTTTGCAATTAGTGAAACCCAACTCCGGATAGAACCTCTTTCCTGATATTTGTCCGAATTTTTCCATATCTTAAGATATACCTCTTGTTCTAAATCTTCATTTTCTTCTTTAGTAATCAAGCGTATAATGTTTTTAATATTTTGTTTATTTGTTTGTATTACTTTGTTAAAATCCATCCGGTTTCCGTTTTTTTATAAAACTATTCAAGTGATATCAATCCGTACGAATCGACAGGCAGACCTAAATCTTCATAGGTTAGAGCCGTTCCGTACTTCAAAGTATCAGATACATCGGTATTCAGGTTTATTACACCCAGAGTAGTTCCGCTCGCAAGCAGCATAAACAATGCGCAGGCAACTTTTACTTTTGCCCAGTTCCTCCGCTGTTCTTTGAAATAAGGCTTTGCTTCTTTAATAAGTTCGGAAACTTTAAGCATTTTTTCGTGCTCTGCCTGGCAGTCTTTGCAGGTCTGGATATGCTCATTCAGTTCTTCTTCAGACCTGAAAACAAATAAAGATTCGTATTTTGAACATTTTTCATTCATTTTGATAACCTCTGTACCTGTATAACGATTATATAAAAAAAAAGTTCATTTTTCCATTTGTTAAGTTAAAATATTTTTAAAGTTCTTGCACAATGAATTTATTAATAGTAGAATGCTGGTAATGACACAAGGGGAGAGTTATGGAATTTTTTAGAAAACACAGAAAAATATTATTCGTATTGATAGCGACAGCCTTTTTACTAATGTGTATAAGCCCGCTTTTAATAGCAATTTTATCAATGTAATGACGATAATAACCAAATTTAATAATGAAAGATTTACTTAAAAAAATTTTAATATGCTGGATAATCATCTTGAGTTGCATAACCTGCACCTCGGCTGTTTTTGCGACCCAGTCAAAGGATTTGCTTGACCAGAAATTAAAACAGACAAATACAAAACGGTATTATTTCCTGCAGAAGAAAAAGCAGGCGGATTTAAAACTAAGATCAGAGCGCAACAAATTAAGCAATAACCAGCAGCGATTGGAAAATGCCCAGATGAAACTTCAATCTACCACACGGCAGTATAACGCACTGGTTTCCAATCTGGCTTCAATGGAATTGCAGTTGAATAATGCAATTGCAGAGTTCAAAGAAATTGATATCCAGATGAAAGGCAGAATCAGAGAGGCTTATAAGCATCAGCGTTCCGGCATGTTTGAACTTTTGCTGTCATCATCTGATATAAATTCACTTTTGGATACCATCTATTTTGAAAAAATAGTTATAAAAGAAGATTACAAGAAAATGCAGGCTGTAAAAGCGAAAGCCAATCAGATTGCCGAGTTGAAAACTCAGGTACAGGCTCAGAAACGGCTTGTAGAAGCATCGTTAAAAGATATTAATGACCAAAAAGTTACTATTCAAAACTCAATTGCAGAAAACAGAAGTATGATTGAGCGGTTGAATAAAGATAAAAACTATTACGAACGTTCGGAACGTGAACTTGCAAGACAATCAGCGAGCATACAAAGCATGATTGAGAATTTGACAAAGAGGAATTCAAGGCCTGGCGCACCGCAGGTCAAAGTGGCATCTTCCGGATTTATTTATCCGATATCAGGGCCTATAACATCTCCGTTCGGCTGGCGTGTTCACCCGATATTTAAAAGCAGAATATTCCACTCAGGTATTGATATCGGCGGGCCGAACGGCGGAGCAATTAAAGCTTCAAATGACGGCAGGGTTATATATTCCGGCTGGTACGGCGGGTACGGTAAAGTCGTAATTTTAGACCACGGTGTAATAAACGGGAAACCGATAACTACACTCTACGGTCACATGTCTGCAATAAATGTCAGCAACGGTCAAAATGTTAAAAAAGGACAAACAATAGGCAGGGAAGGTTCTACAGGATACAGTACAGGCCCGCACTGCCACTTTGAAGTCAGGGTAAACGGTAAACCTACAAATCCGTTAAATTATATTTAAAAAGGACAACAAATTGAGAAAAAATCTAGTATCAGTTTTAATATTTTCAATAATGATAATACCGGCTGCCGCATTCGGAATTGACGGCAATTATGAAGGGTTTGCGGTAACTCCGGAGGATTTGAGCAACGAAAGATTTTATGAATCTCCGGTAAGCAGGGTTGCGCCGGAAGTTCGTACACCGGAACCTGAAATCTCATATCCTTTCTACAGTCAGGGCAGACAGTATAAAGAACTTGAAGACGGACGTGCGCCTTTATTTAAACAAATAAGATTAAAATTAACTGATGTGTTTTATAACAGACAGCCAAAGGTAAAAGAACCGGAGTTTTCGGTTGATGAAAAAGAATCAAAGACTTCTCTTCCGCAAAAATTGAAATTCTGGAAAAAACATTCAAAACAGGAAGAAAATGCCGAGCCGGCACCTGTATTGGAAACGGATAAGGGAACCATTTCGGAATCCATACAGGAGCATACCGAAGCGGAAATTCCTGATGAAAGCGGAAATATATCTCTTGAAACAGGAGTCAGCGAGCAGGTTGTCCAGAAAGAACTGGTGCTTGATTCAGATAATGTTACCTTTGATGATGATACAGGCGATATGGTTGCAACCGGCCGTCCTGTGTTGACTCTGCCGCAGCAGAATACAAAAATTATTGCCGATAAAATGACCTACAATCAGGATTCTAACATATTGAAGGCAATAGGTCATGTAATCATTATCAGAAACGGTATGCCGACTAAATCCGATTATGTCGAAGTTGATATGAACGAGGAAACGATAATCTCCGATAATGTCGAACTCAAACCGAATGCAATGATTGCAAATGCCAAAAAAGCCGTTCAAAAAGACGGATTGCTGATTCTAACTGACGGTTATTTCCATTCTGATCAATCCGAAATTCACAGATTATCTTCCAGAATGGTGGGGCCGAGATTTTCGAACATGATAATTGCAGAAGATGATAAATCTTTATTTCTTGGCGATCCTTCCGGTAATAAACTTCATTTGAATATTGATGAAATTTATGTTGAAGCAAGAAAAGATCATGATGTTATAAAAGCCAAAAATATAGAAGTTAGCAAAAACGGGCATAAATTATTTACATGGCCTAGTATAACCGCTTATACAAATAAAGACAGGGATTATTTTGAAGCAAACTATCCTGAATTCGGCAGCCGCAGAAAACTGGGTATGTTTTTAGGGCCTGGTTTTACATTTGGCGGGCCGAACGGTTCTGTAATTAAATTAATACCTTTTATAAATTACAAAGATGATGTCGGTATCGGCGGTGCGATGAAATACCGTTCTCCGTTCAATTCTACAGAACTCGGTTACGGTTCTGCAAAAGATATCTTTTTCTTAAAAGGTATCCAGCGTCTTGATGATAATTTGTTTTTGCAATATTCAGCAAATTCTTATGTTGATGACTGGTTTTTGGGTGCTCGTATGCCTAAATATATGGTTGAGGCATATTTTGATAAGAGCAAAACTATTCCTCACTTCCTGACAGAAGGACGTCATTTGACCTTCAGACAACGTGCAGGATTTGGTTTAATGGAGGATAATGACAGAAACTTTAACGGCGAAAAAATTGCCAGTACAGGAACTACCACAACAAGATTGAGATATATGGCTGAAATAAGCCAAAAAATATATTCATATAAAAGACCTGAGGACAGATTCTATTTCAATTTTGATATAGTTATGCAAGGGTCTGCTGCATTATACGGTACAGGTGATACCCAGTTTATCGCAAGAATAGGGCCTAGAGCGCATATTCAATATAAAAACTGGATGCAGGATATCGGGTATTTCCAATCCGGTTATGATGATAATACTCCTGTTCCTCGATATGATATGTACAGATACGGGCATTCTGCATTTTATTTATCTGAAATTATCAGATTGAACAAATACATTTCTGTAGGCTGGACAGGTATGGTTAATTTGAGCGGTGATTCTCCAAATGACAGGTTGTTCCAGGAAAACAGATTTGCAGTTGCAATCGGGCCTGATGATTTGAAAATAAGAATAGGATACGACTTTATTCGAGAAACCACATATTTCGGGTTTGATATTGCTTTTGATACCAAAGGCACAACTATAAAGTACGGAAAAATGGAGATTAAAAATCCGGAGCGGCTCGGCAAAAAGCAAAAAGATGAAGAAAGACAAATTGCTTTTTCTCCTTCTGCAAGACCGCAGGAGCCGGCAGAAAAATCTTCTGTATTCAACAGAGCAAAGCAGAAGAAACCTAAAACACCTGTATTGCAGTATGCTCAGGTTATAAATATTGAAGATCCTGACAGAGAGCGGGTTGATTAATTATGAATAATGATATTTTTCAAGAACTTATAAAATATGGCGGTATAGCGGGTGCCAAAGGTTATACTCCGGGAATTTCCGGCAATATTTCCGCTTTATACGGGGATAAGATTATTATAACCGCATCCGGTACAGCAAACGGTTTTTTGACAGAAGACGATTTTAGTATAATTGATTTGGACGGGAATTATATAGCAGGTAACCCGAAACCCTCAAGCGAACGTTTTTTGCATGTAGAATTTTATAAAAAAAGACCTGATGTAAGCAGTGTATTCCATATGCACTCTCCGTATCTTACGGCTTTTGCATCTTCCGGAAATGCGCTTGATGAAATGATTTCTCCCGAAATTATTTTTTGTTTTAACAAAATTCCTCTTGCAGAGTATGCTATACCCGGTTCAAAAGAGCTGGTTGATAAAACTTCTATTTTGTTTAAAGATTATGATATAGTGCTTATGTGCAATCATGGTGTTATTACCGGTGCAAAAAGCATAAAACAGGCATATTTGAATTTGGAATTGGCTGAAGAATATGCAAAAACCGTATTTTTTACAAAATTTCTTGGTGGTGCTAATATATTATCATCAGAAGAAGTTGAAAAGATTTTATTATTAAGAAACAGTTAAAAGAGGATTAAATAGTGTCAATAACATTAGAAAACAAACAGGGTTTAATCGCAGGTGACGGAATATTGCCGGTACGCATGGCTCAGTATGCAAAAGAAAACGGATTTGAAGTTGTTTGTATCTCGCTTGCAAAAGACAATGTTCACCAGTTGAAAAAATATTGTTCAAAAATATATTCCTGCCATCCGGGTGAAGTAAATAAAATTGAACAAATATTAAAAGATGAAGGAATCAAACAGATAACATTTCTGGGGAAAGTTCATAAAAAAATCCTGCTGCAGCTGCACAAGTTTGATAAACGGGCTATTGATCTTCTTAAAGAGGCAACAAGATTGAATGACGATAAAGTCATGCTCATAATTGTTGAAGAACTTGCAAAAATCGGGGTTGAAGTTTTGGATCAGACTATTTTCATAAAAAACCTCATGATACCTGCAGGAGTTCTCGGCAAGCATAAACCGACAGAAACCCAGATGGAAGATGTAAATTACGGCTTCTGGCTTGCTAAAGAGATGGGAAAACTTGATGTCGGACAGTCTGTTGTAATAAAAGATAAAATGATTATGGCTGTAGAGGCGATAGAAGGTACGGATGTCTGCATAAAACGAGGTGCAAAACTTGCAAAAAACAATGCGGTTGTTGTAAAAGTTGCCAAACCTAAACAAGACAGACGGTTTGATATTCCTGCAATAGGTATGAAAACACTAAGAACAATGCATCATAATAACGCTTCTTTGATTGCTGTTGAGGCAAATCAAACAATAATTGTTGATCAGGAAAATGTTATTAAATATGCAGATAGTCACAATATAGTAATAATGGCGATATAGATGAAAAAAATATTTATTGTAACAGGCGAATATTCAGGTGATGTCCATGCTGCAAAAGTTGTCAGAGAATTAAAAGCACTCGGCTGTGATTTGCAAATAGAAGGTATCGGCGGGATTGCTCTTGAAAATGAAGGAGTAAAACTTTTTTCCAATCAGGATAAAATGTCTGCAATGGGAATTTCTCCAAAGATTATTATCAATCATTTTAAACTCGGAAAAGCCCTTGTTGATTATCTTATAAATGATTATAAGCCGGATCTTGTCTTGTTGATTGATTACGGGGCATTCAATCTTTCTATTGCAAAATTTTTACATAAAGCGGGGATTAAGATTTTTTATTATATCCCGCCGCAGGTCTGGGCAAGCCGTAAGTACAGAATAAATTTAATAAAGAAATACATTGATAAAGTTTTATGTATCTTCCCGTTCGAAAAGCCTTTATATGCCCAGTATGGAATTGATACGCACTATTGCGGGCATCCTCTTGTATCACAATTGCCTTCTGCTGCAGGCAGGAGAGAGTTTTTGAGAAACCACGGCTTTGATGTTGACAGACCTTTAATTTCCGTATTCCCGGGTTCCCGTGAGTTTGAATTGAAAAATTTGATGCCTGTTTTCAAGGCTGCAGTTGAAAAACTACAGCACAGACATCCAGATTTGCAGTTTTGTTTTTCTCAGGCTCCTAATCTTAGTGATGAAGTTTATAATAAATATTTTCAGGATGCTGATTTCAAGGTTATTAAGGGCGAAAATCAGGCAATGTTGAGTGTTTCCGATGCATTAATCCTAGCGTCGGGTACTGTAGCACTTGAAGCTTGTTTGTATAAAACACCTATGATAATTGCATATAAAGGCCCGCAGTTATTTTACTGGATATATCTTCTGGTAAGGTGTATTGATAAGGTTTCACTGCCTAATATAATTGCTAATAAAATTATCGTTCCGGAGTTGATTCAGTCAAAAGCAACGGCTGTTAATGTTGCAGCAGAGATTGAAAGTTTGTTATATGACAGTGAACGCAGAGAACAAACAGTTAAAGATTTGGGGTTTGTTAAAACTTTGCTTTCCAATATGAATTCTGCCCGTGAAGTAGCAAAAGTGATAGACATGGAGTTGTTTCCTTAATATAACTTTAAACAGCCTGCAATTTTAGCAATTTTTAATATTTAAATGCTTTAATAGAATTGTAGGTCAGTGTGATGTTAAATTCTATAGAAACAACAAAATACAATACGGGTTTCCAATTCGCAGATGTTACGAATAGGAAGTCGCCGAGCGACTATTGGATGAAGCCGGGACAGATACAAACCAGACCTCCTGCACAATTTGCAAGTTCATTTAAGATAATAACCCCCGAAGAAGCGAGAAAAACAAACAACACGAGAATTATCGGTTTATCCGTAGCCGGAGTTACAATTTTAACAGGTATCGGTTTGTTTACACTGATGCGGGGCGGCGGTAACAGAAAATTGCTCCGCTGGTTGAAAATATTTAAAAACTATTTAGAGAAAAAACTTGAGAATATAAAAATTGATAATAAGAAAATAGAATCCTTTGATAAGACTTATCTATGGGCAATAGGAGTTATTGATAATCTGACCAGAAGAAGTGAAGCGATTAATAATTTTACTGCATTCAAAGATTTATTGTTCAAAAAAATTATGCATGTCACTGAACCTACAGGCAAAATTCATGATGTAATTACGGATGTGTTCACCCAAATTGGCCGCCGTTCTGTTGAAAATTCTTATGCGCGTACGGAGAATAAAATAATAGCAACTCAGGTTGCGTCATCTAAACTGCTGCGCAGAAAAATCTATGATAATCCGGAGCAGATTATTGAAATAAACGGTAAGAAGGCTACAAGAGCGCAGTGGATGGAAAAAATAACAGAACTTGATAAGGATCTTGTTGATGGTTATTATGATAATTTTGATATAAAAGCCTTGAAAAAACGTTATTATTCGGTTGCTCATATTTCACAGATACTGGAAACTTCGTTTTCAAAATTAAAGACTTTTTATTCAAAAGATATTTACAGCAAATTTATTGCGGATGAAAAAATTGCAAAAGAAAAAGATGCAATTATAAAAGAAGTTAAACAGTATAGAAAAGGTCTTTCGTACACCCGGGAAGAGATGATAAAATCTTCGGAGGATTTACTCGGCAGAGTTTCAGGATTTATCAGTTTCAGGGATAATACAAACAGAAATCTTTTGAAGGACATACGTCAGGGGTTAAAAAAATATATCCAGCAGCCTAATGACAGAGATAAAGCCGCAGAATCTGTTGTAAAAGCGGTTGATACATTAACATACAATATCATGCATAATAAAGTAGAAAGATTTATAAACGGCTCTGATAAAGAGAAGGTTTTATCGGAATTGGCAGACATAAAGAGCAATATAACAGGTTATAAACGCGGTATTGCAGACGAGATATTGTCAATTTATAAGCGGTTATTGCCGGAAAAAGAGTTTAAAAAAATACAGAAAGTGTATGCGCGCAGCATAAAATCATTAGATAATTCCATAAGAATAGAAACCGAAGATTTTACAAATAAAATAAGAGATCTTGCACTTGGCTCCGCTCCTACAGATATGCTTACAATGGTTGGTTCTGTCGCCGTTTTGGGGTATCAATTGGGCAAATCCGATAATCGTGATCAGCGTACCTCTATTGCCTTAAAATACGGATTCCCGGCTATAGCAGGTATCGCAGTGTCATTGTATTGTAATGCAAAATTATATGCCGGTACAAAAGCCTTGATAGTCGGTTCTCTTTCTACATGGGTATTGAACAGGATAGGTTCAAGTTCGGATGAGTATATCAAAAAATACAAAGCGGAACGTCAGAAAAAACAGGCAAAATCTCTGAATGTAAATAATCAATTTACTGCAGGGGGTTAGAATTTTGATAGAGGGTTATACCTTGCCGAGGAATGCTGAGATGGAAAATGTTTTTTATCGTCATTCTGATCATCGGAGCATGATTCAGAATCCCCTGCCCACTTCACCAATGTGTCATTCCGGGCTACGACCCGGAATCCCC
>CALUYV010000010.1 GCA_944325095.1 Candidatus Gastranaerophilales bacterium
TGAATCGTTCAGCAGCAAGACACTGAAACGGCTTCTAGGCGATATTTTTAAGCTTTTTTAATATAAACTGCGATATAAATTCCTCAAATCCGTACTTTAAAAAATTTTCAAGGTCTGGTATAATATTAAAAAAGTTTTTGCTATTTTTTATCAGAAGGAATGTGTTATGAAAAAGATATTACTTATTTCACTTTTAGTTTTGGGGATAATGACACCGTCTTTTGCAATTCAGGAGAACGGCAAAATCAGCAGAAAATGCCGCAAGCATCCTGAAAAATGCCAGGTGCCTTTAACAACTCCTGTTCAGGAACAGCAGATGACATTAGGTCTTGTTCAGAAAAATATAGAAGTCGGAACATCCCAAGCAGATGTCGCCGTTCTTCTGGGGTCGCCCAATATTGTTACACAGGATGCTGACGGTTATGAAACATGGATATATGACAAAGTTTCTTCTATTTCGGCATACGGAAGTTCCGGTTTTGGTGCCGGATTGGGAGGTCTTGGAGGCGGCATAGGCTCAGGCGGCTTCGGCGGCGGTATTGCAAATGCCGGCTACAATAAAAAAGGCGGAGTTACTCAATCTGTTCAAAAAACTTTAACTGTTGTATTAAAATTTGATGATAATAAAAAAGTGTCGTCATTTACTTATCACATGAGCGCATTCTAGGAGAAAATAATGTTAAAAAGAATTGTTCTTATATTGTTTATAATGCTTTTGGCACTGCCGGCTCCGGCAAGAAAAAGACAGCAGGAAGAAATTATTACACCTATGTCACAACTGGAAAAGCGGCAATTCCAGACAAGGACTTATGAATCTACAGATAAACCGCTTGTTATGAAAGCACTTTTGAATGTTTTACAGGATGAAGGATTTATTGTTTATAATGCAAATCCGCTTCTTGGATTTATATACGGGGTAAAGGACTTTGATACTTCTGACCCGAATATAGATATCTCAAAAGAATTCGGACTATCTAAAGCAAGATTAAACTGGAACGGGGTAAAAGTCGCAACAGTAGAAACTACAGCAAATGTCACCGAATACGGCAAAAGTATGCGTGTAAGAGTTAACTTTAAAAGAAAACTCTTAAATGTTTATGGAAACGCACAGTTTATTGATGATATTAACGACGAAACATATTATCAGGATTTTTTCTCAAAAGTAGATAAAGCAATATTTTTACAAAAACAAAAGATATGATAAAGAAAATAATTTCGATATTTTTAATTACGGGTCTTTTATTCACATGCTCGCCTGTTGTATATGCTAAGAAATCAAAAAGTCCGACGCAGTTGGAACGAAGAACTATGGAAACAAGGTTTCTGGATACAGCAGATACGGCAAAAGTGCTTCGTGCCGCAGTGAACACATTACAGGACAGCGGTTTTATAGTTCAGGAAATTGAGCCGGATTTAGGATATATCAGAGCAACAAAATCTTATAAAAAGAAATTTGTAAATAAAGGCAGAGTTGCCGGACAATCCTTTATGCTCGCTTTATTTACCGCTTATGCTATATTTTCCTACGGGTCAACGGCATATTATGTAACAGATCCGACAAGAAGAATCTCAAACGAACTGCATGCCAAAACCGTTGTCGTTGATACAAATGTAAATGTCGAAAAATTCGGGAAAAATAAAACTAAAGTCAGGATTGTTTTTTCTCAAAAAGTTTTGCAAAATGCGGACGGATATTCTTATGTAAAATCTGCCCCGACAAGAATATTAAAGGTTTATGACCCTAAAGTTTATCAGGAATTTTTTGCACAACTTGATAAAAGCGTTTTTTATGAAGGAATATAATTTATGCAATATATAGCAATTAAAGAAGAAACTCAAAGCGGAAAAACAGTTTACATAATCAATGCAATACCATTGAAAAATTCGAACAAAACAATTGTCCAAAAAATTCCGCACCCGCTCGGCTCAGACAGCCTTGTTTTCAATACGCTTGAAGAGGCAAAAGACGCCGTTGTAAGAGCGGGTTTTGCATATATGCTTCCTGACGGCAAGAAAGGTGTCAGTTCAAAATCAAAAACTCCTGCTGTCCAGAGTGCTGTAGATTATAATCAAATAATACAAAGCACTATAAAATCAAAAATAAATTCATCAAATCTTAATGTTGCAGCGTCTGCAGTTTTCGCTATTTCGGAATTTCCGGATGAAGAAACTTTTGATATCTTATTTGAAAAACTCGGAGATGAAAATGAAATAATCCGCAAAAATGCAATAAACGGGATTTGCCGTTACGGAAATATGCTGCAAAACAGGATTATTGAAGCACTAAAATCGCCAAATTGGGTTGTGCGAAATTCGGCACTGACCTGCATTCAAAATATAATTGATTACGGCTGTGAAGATATTGAACCGTTTTTAATACCGCTGACACAAATTTGCGAAGATAACAACACTATAGTTCAATCCAACGCATTAACCACGATTGCCAAAACTTATCATGAATACATGAAGCAGAAAACAGGTAAAAATTAATAACTGCTTCTTCTCATAAGATCAGAAATTTTGAGTTCTTTCGCAACCGGTTCTTTCTTTTTTACGGCAGGCTTATTCTCAGGAAACGGATTTGTTTTAAATTCGGACAGTCCGATTTTTGCACTGTTATTTTCCTTCATCATAAAAATTTCTTGCAGTATTGCAAATATGTTTCCCATAATTTTTCTCCTAATTACATTATATTCATTTATTTTATTTCTATATCATATATTTAAACGATTTAAAATTAAAAAATCATTGTACTTTATGTTATATTGGTTTTGCAGGTATTAAAGGATTAAAATTTGAATAACAGTTATTATGAAACTTTAGATGAAAATTTTACACAAGCGTTGAATTTGTACGAAAAAGATTTTACGCACGAAGAATTGATTGATTTTCTCAAATCAGGCAATATTGTACAAAAACAAATTGCTGCAATAAGGCTTGACGGGGTGGAATCTGTCTTTGATGCAGGTATTCTTGTGGATAATTTAACGGGACAGGACGGCAAAGTGCGGGAAGCGGTATCTATGCGGTTAAATGAATTTATGTCCGATTCAAATTATATTGATTATTTTAAATCAGATAACAATTACTCGGTATTTCTTGATGCAATTATTGATATAAATGCAAATATTTGCCGTAATGTAATATCTGCAGTCACAAACCTGAAATCAGATGAAAATTTTTGCTCAAAATTTTGTCCGGAACTTGTTAATTTAACAAATTGTTTGCTGGATAAAGTGAGTGAATTTGATTTTATGCAGGGAAAATATAAAGTTAATAAAGAAGTATTCAAACTCTACTGGTGTCTTGAAACCGTTTATGCATTCAGGGATATAATAAATTTCACGGATTTGAAAAACATATTATTAAAGGCTAAAGATATTGAAGAATACACCATTAGAGAAAAAGCCGCAAAAATATTATCCCGAAATTTTGATGATGCTGAATTACAAAAAGCACACGAAGAATTGAAAAATGACCCGAACTATTATGTCCGCAGATATTTTTCGAAGAATTAGCACTTTTTACCGGATTAATTCCGCATAAATAATCCCGTTTTTATAACCGGTAACTTCAACTTTTTGCAAAGTATTATACAAATCTTCTCTATCGGATATAATTTGCACGGATAGATAGTTTTCCGTCAGCCCCTTTAAATTTCCGGAGTGCTTATCCCTGTGTTTTTCTACAATAATTTCGTGAGTTTTTCCGGTGTTTTTATTGATAAATTCTTCAAGTTTATGCCTTGATATTTCTTTTATAATCTCAGCCCTTTTATTTTTTATTTCATCAGAGTTTTGGTCTGGCAGAGATTCCCCTATTGTACCTTTTCTTATTGAATACGGAAAAGTGTGAATTTGAGATAGTCCTGATTTTTCAAGATTTTCTCTTGTTATCTCAAAATCTTCATCTGTTTCACCCGCAAAACCTGTTATTATATCACTCCCCAAAAACGGCAGTTCAAAGGTTTTGTTTATTGTTTCTATCAGTTCAAGGTAATCTTTTGTTTTGTAAAATCTGTTCATCGATTTCAAAGTTTTGTCATTGGCGGATTGCAGCGACAGATGAAAATGCGGACAGAATTTTTCTGATGTTTTTAAAAATTCGAGCATTTCCGGTGTTATTTCCGTCGGATTTAGCGAACCAAGTCTGTATCTTTTTATTGAGGTTCGTTTTTCTATTTCCTTTAATAAATCAAGCAGGGTTAAACCTAAATCTTTTCCCCATTGTCCGATGTGTATTCCGGTCAGCATTATTTCGTGGAACCCGTTATTTGCGAAATTATTTATCTGATTAACCACAAAATCAATATCTGCACTGCGACTTTTTCCTCTCGCTTTCCAGATAATACAGTATGTGCATCTGTTGTCGCAGCCGTCTTGAATTTTCAGACTGGCTCTTGTTTTAGAAGTGTCAGAAATTTCCACACGATTAAAATTTGAAAGATGCATTATATCTCCGGCGCAGAAATGTTCTTTCTCTTCAAGATAGTTGTAAATATCGAGTTTTTCGTTATTTCCTATAACATAATCAATAAAATCGTGTTTTAACAATTCCTGTTTTTCAATTTGCGCAAAACAGCCTGTCAAAACAGTTATTATGGACGGGTTTTTATGTTTTGCGGCTCTTAACAGATACAGTGCTTCATTATCACTTTTATGGGTGACAGTACAGGAGTTCAAAATATAGTAATCTGCTTCCTGAACTTTATTAACTTTTGTAAAACCGTTCTTGACTAAATTTTCTTCAATAATTGTACTTTCAAATTGATTGGCTTTGCAGCCCATTGTATGGATATAAAATGTTTTCATTGTTTTATAATAGTATAAAAAATATAAACTTTTGTAAATATTTCTCAAATAATCATTCAGTTTTTAGCAAATATTTTTACATTCTGTTTTAAAATATATGTAGAGTAACTAAGTGTGAAAGGTTAGGAAAATTTTATGCAAGTAAATTCTGTATCAACTAATTCTTTTGGTTCATCAAAATCACAGCAAGCCCTGACAAGAGCAACTCTTGAAATGTTTGCAGATTTAGATGACCAGGTATTAAAACAAAAGTCCAGAGAAGCTGCAGCGATACAATTAAATCAGAAAAAACATAATAAAATCAATAATATGATTTATTGGTCAATTCCGCTTGCAGGCGGTTTGGCGTCTGTTGCCGCTAATTCAGCAAAAGTAACTTCCAAGTTATCGCCTGTATTAAAAAATGCGGCAATATTCGGTAAATCCGCATTAGGCTGGGCTGGTGCTTTTCTTGCTATTGATTTGTTGATTGCAGGTAAAAATAAATTAACTCAAAAAAGCGAAACATTACAAAAATTTGACAGAGAACATCCTATCTTATCAACAGTTATCGGTGTAGGCGCAACTCTTGCAACACTTGTTCTGGGTGCTAAAGGACTCAAAAAACTCGCTCCGATGGCTAAAAAATTAGTAAAACCTGAATTTGCAGAAAAAATTTCAAAAGCGGCAAATAACTTTATTACTAAATTAAATGATAAAGTTACAGGCAGCAAAGTAATCGACAAATTAACCAAAGGCATCAGTGCAATGCCGTCAGCACTTAAAAAAGTCTTGAAAGGTGCTGCTGAATGGGGGCCGTTAGCACTTGTATTTGCAAGCATTGCTCACACATCAAGATTTGCAAATGCGAAAAGAGCACAAACTGAGAAAAACTACCAAGAATTGAAAATCGCACAGGCTGAAGCCCGCGAATTGTTAAAGATGCCTGAATTGCCGGAAGTTGACATCTTTTAAGAAATATAAATGTTCATCTTAATAATAATTTAAAAAGTATCTCAAAGTATTACCTTGAGGTACTTTTTAGTTTATAATAAGAATATGAAAGTCGTTATTATCGGCAAAGGGTTAATGCTGGCAAATATTATAATCGGTGCACTTGATGCCGGTGCGCAAATTGCCGGAGTTCTGAGGTATGAAACAACTTCCGCAGGAAGGATAAAATTATTTTTATGCGAATTATTTAACCCATCGTATGAATATACACTTATAAAACAATTAAAAATAAAAAATTTACACTTTAAATCAGTCAATTCTGAAGAATTCAGACAGTTTTTGATTAAAAATAACATAGACATATTATTTGTCGGCACCTGGAAAGAGAGGATATCAAAAAATATCTATGATATTCCCGTAATCGGCGCAATCAATGTTCATCCTTCTCTTCTTCCAAAATACAGAGGCCCGAACCCGTACCTTCAAACAATTTTAAACGGTGAAACAACTTCCGGTGTGACTCTTCATCTTGTTGATGATAACTATGATACAGGTGCAATTCTTATTCAGGATAAAGTACCGATAAAAGCCGAGGATACCTCAAAAGAATTGAGAGAGAGAACTGTTGTAGCCGCAAGAAGTCTGGTTACAAAATTTCTGAACAGCCTGAACAGCAATATCATAACTCCTATCCCGCAAATTGAAGAAAAAGCAACATATTACAAAAATATTTCCGGAATTGAAAAAATGCTTGATTTTAATAATCAAACAGCAATTGAAATATACAGAACAGTAAAAGCATTGCACCCGTTTCTGCCATGTTATATCACCCATAAAAACAGATTTTTTGTTGTAAATCCATATAAAATAGAAATTCTTGACAATTCTTACCGGAATAACAAACCGGAGGATATCATAGAAAAATCAGTTAAAGATAAATCTCTTACAATAATTTGCAAAGACCAAAAAGCGGTAAAATTTTCGGGACTAAAATTGTATAATATGAGCCTGTTTACAAAATCGTATATAAAAAATAAAATTAAAATTACTTCCTGCTGACAGAATTTCTGTCAAGCATAACCATAAGAATTGATATATCTGCAGGTTTCACACCACCGATTCTGGCAGCCTGAGCAAGCGTTTTCGGCTGAATTTTTGCTAATTTTTCTTTTGTTTCGGAGGAAATATGTTCAATTTTTGAATAATCAATATCTTCAGGAATTTTAAATTTTTCCAACTTTCCTGCATTTTCAACCTGTTCTTCCTGCCTTTTTATATACCCGTCATATTTAATTATTACCTCAATCTGTTCATAAACATCTTTTGGAATATTTAATTCTTTTGTATTATTATCAAGTTCCTGTATTGTTTTATAAGTAATATTCGGGCGTTTCAAAAGTTCTGATGCACGTATTCCCCTATCAATATGCTCTTCATATTTTGCAAGAATAGCGTTTGTATTTTCATCAGGTGAAATTTTTACATTTTCAAGCCGTTCTTTTTCTTCTTTTATAAGTCTTTGTTTATTTAAAAATCTTTCATACTGCTCATCATCAATAAGTCCGATTTTATGACCGATTGGCATTAATCGTTCATCTGCGTTGTCCTGCCGCAGCAATAAGCGGTATTCCGAGCGGGATGTGAGCATTCTGTAAGGGTCTTGAATATCTTTTGTTACAAGGTCATCTATCAATGTTCCTGTGTATGATGAACTTCTTGAAAGTTCCAGCATTTCGGAATTATTTATGTAATTAAACGCATTTATTCCGGCAATAAGCCCTTGAGCAGCAGCTTCTTCATAACCGCTGGTGCCGTTAATTTGTCCGCCGAAAAACAGTCCTTTCACTTTTTTTGACATAAGTGAATGGGTTGTTTGAACAGCAGGTACATAATCATATTCAACAGCGTAGGCAGGCTTTATAATATGCGCCTTTTCCAGCCCCGGCAGACTTCTTATCATTTTTACCTGAACATCAGCCGGCAGGCTCGTTGAAAAACCTTGAATATAGGTTTCGTAGGTACCTAAACCTTCGGGTTCAATAAAAATATGATGAGATGGATTAGAAGCAAATCTTACGATTTTATCCTCAATTGACGGGCAGTATCTTGGCCCGACACCATGAATTAACCCCTGATACATTGGAGATTTATCAAGATTTGCCCTTATTATTTCATGAGTTTCTTCGGTTGTTCTTGTCAGATAGCAGGGATATGTCTTTCTTATTGGTCTATCCGGTTTAAAAGAAAAGAAACTTAATTCTTCATCTCCCGGCTGGACAGTCATTTTTGAATAATCAATTGTCCTTTTATCAACTCTTGCAGGTGTTCCTGTTTTTAATTTTTTAGTTTGAATACCCAGTTTGTGTAATGAATCCGACAAGCCGATTGCTGCCTGCTCCCCGAGCCTTCCGGCACTATATGAACGCAGACCGACAAAAATACGGCCTTCAAGAGATGTTCCCGTTGTTAAAACTATTGCTCTTGCACTGTATTCATTGCCAAATTCATCAACGGCACCTGTAATTACATCATTCTCTGCCTTTAATTCGGTTATACAGCACTGTTTAAGATAGATATTTTCATTGTTTTCTATTAAATTTCTCATATAACGGGTATATTCCGCTTTATCAGATTGTGCTCTGAGTGCCCTTACTGCAGGCCCTTTGGAAGAATTTAATATTTTTAACTGTAAATAAGTAGCATCAGTCACCTCACCCATCACACCGCCTAAAGCATCAACTTCACGGACTAGGGTTGATTTTGCGGGGCCGCCGACTGCAGGATTACAAGGCTGCAGTGCAATATTATCAACATTCAAAGTACAAAGCAAAACTTTTGCGCCGAGTTTTGCACAGGCAATTGCTGCTTCGCACCCTGCATGCCCTGCTCCGACAACTATTATATCAAATTGATTATTCAGGTAACTCATACAACTATTATAAAGCAAACATGCTGAAAATAAGTTTCTATTTTGTTTTAAACCTTTATTATTGCAACATTTTCGACATGATAAGTATGGCAGAACATATCAAACGGCTGTACCGACTCAACAGAACACCCAATATCGCAAAGGATTTTCAAATCTCTGGCAAGTGTTGCCGGATTGCAGCTGACATAAATTATATATTTATCAGAAAGACGGCAGGCTTCTTTTAACGATTCTTCAGAACAGCCTTTGCGGGGCGGGTCAAGAATTACGGCATCAAACTTTCCGCCGGTCTGTCTGAGAAATTTTGCTGCGTCCTCATTATATATTTCAATATTTTTAATATTATTTAATTTTGCAACTTCTTTTGCTAAATCGCATGAGGCTTTGACTTCTTCGACGGTTACAACTTTTTGGCAGACATCGGATATTGCAATTCCAAAAGAACTAATACCGGCATAAGCATCCAGCACAACAGGCGAATCGCAATTGTTTTGCAAAAATTCTTTCACATACCTGAAAATATTTTCTGCACTTTCGGGATTAACCTGAAAAAAGGTATCAGCCCCGATTTTAAAAGTTTTATCAAGAATTTTTTCTTCAATATAATCTTTTCCGAACAAACACACTGTTTTCTTTCCGAGAATAACATTTGTTTTTTGTGTATTAAAATTTATACACACACCGTTTACTTCATCAAAATTTTCATAAATAAGTTTTGCAAATTCATTGAATTTAGACAAAACTTTATCTGCATTAACAACAAGCACCACAAGATTTTTATTATTAACGGCCGAGTTTCTGATAACAACATGACGCAAATCACCGGAATGAGTTTTTTCACGATATCCCTGAATATTACAAATTCCTGCCTTTTCTCTTATAAATTCAATAATTTTGTCACAGATTTCAGGCTGAATAGGACAATGTTTTATATTAACAAGGTCATGAGTTTTTGGTTTGTAGTATCCTGCCAGTATTCTGCCTGAAACTTTTGTCTGAGATACGGGATATTGAATTTTATGCCTGTAATTTTTTATTTTCGGACTCGGTATTGTGTTTGGAATATTTATATCAAGATGAGCAATATTTTTCATTGCATCCTGAGTTATTTCTTTTTTTATTTCGAGTTGTTTCTCATATTTTATATTTTGAATCTGGCATGCTCCGCAAACTTTATACATAGGACAAAACGGCTCAACCCTGTCTGCTGAAGGATGTATTATTTCGATAATTTCACCAATTGCAAAGTTTTTATTAATTTTCGTTATTTTAACTTTAACCTCATCATCAGGGCAGGAATTTTCAACAAAAACCACAAAACCCTCAATCCGTGCAATTCCTGCGCCAAGATTGGTTATTTTTTCAATTCGAGTAATATATTCATCGTTAAGTTTCATATTGTGATTATACCTTAAATATTCTTTATATTTTTACATCTTTTGAAAAATATGTTATTATAAATCATAATCAAATTAGGGGAGAGTTACCATGAAAAAATTATTGATATCAATGTTATTATTAGTTCCGATGCTTGCGGGATGTGCAAGTGTTGATACAAAAATCACAATAAACAATGACAGATCAGCATCGGTTGCTTCTTCAATATCTTACGAAGGAGATTTGTCCGATAAATCAGATGTGAATGCAATACTGCTTCATGAAAATTATTCAAACTATTTAGATCCGTCATATCAGGTTGAAAAGGCTTTTAACTCAAAATTATCAACTATTATCGCAACAAAAGAAGTTAAAGACCTTGCTAAAAACGATTTAGATTTGTCATCACTCGGATTTACAACAAATCTGCCTGCTAAAAAGTTTATCGAGTACAGAAAAAGTTTTCTTGTAAAATCTTTTAATATTGATTGTACCTACGATTACACAAAAGAAGCAGATAAGTATAAAAACATTGATGCTAAAAAACTCACACAGAAAAAAGATGAAGATACAAAAGGCTTAAAACCTGAATATTATCAACGTTATGCAGACAAATCAGAAACGGAATCCGTGAATAATGATTTTGCAGAAAATGTAGATTCTACAGTTCTGCCTCAGCCAAAAGAAACAAAACCGGCGAAAAAAGAATCTCCAAAAACTACAGAACCGGCGGAGGAAAAACCTTTCACATCATCAATTAGTATCCAGCTCCCTGCACCTGCATTTTATAACAATGCAGATACAACAGAAGGAAATGTTTATACATGGAATATTAAAACTGATGAACCTACTGATATAAAACTGCAATATGTTCAGTATGACGGTTTTGCAATAGGCATTATTATTGCTGCCGGCATTGTTATTCTGATTCTCGGAGCAATGAAGATTATCAAGCACGAAAATCAGAAACGAATCGGCAATTCAGAAAATTTAATTAAATAGCAGTTAAAATTGACTTTCAGGGCTGAAAATTTCAGCCCTTTTTATTTACCAGATTAATTCATCACAATTGCTGATTTTGACTTCTTCAAATATCTTTTCAACTGCATTTTTAGGGGTTTTAAAAACATCTTTGCTAACCGTATTTAACAGTTCCGAACCAATAATCCACTCATCTGCCAAAGAAGAGTATGCAATATTATTAGCATAATCCCCGCCCCTGAAAAATGAAAACGGGATAAACAGTTTATCCATGAAATTCAGGAAAAAATCAAAAACTTTAGGACTGTTCGGACTGTTTGGATTGAAATTTTTAGACCCGAGAATAAAACCCTGAAGATATGGACTATCTATATCCAGTTTTGAAGTAATAAACTTTTCAATCTTTTTAAAATTACTATTTTCAGCCATTGACGGACAAATATGCAGCAGCATAACTTTCAAACCGTCAGTAAAACCCGCAGCAGTACAATCATAAATATCCGTAGTTGCAGCCTTGTCTGATATTACACTCTGCTTTACCGTCCACGGGTAATTTACATAGTTCCTTTTACCGTAATGAACTTCTTTATCAAAAGCATTCATGCTTGTCAATTTTATTCTTGATTGAAAACTTACATTATCCATAATTTTACCTTTGTATAATGTTAAAAGTCAGTAAAAATTATTTTTGCCTGTTTCCAACCAAATTTTACGATATGTTAAATATTATTCTAAATTCGTTTTAATTCGTATATTCTAAACTCACCCGGATCGAGTTTGCCGAAATGAATTTTCTCCATGCCTTCAAGTTTTTGCGGCTCAAAATCTTTTTCTTTTAAAATATACTCATTGGTAAGGACAAAATCCCCCGGAATATAAACTTCTTTATCAAAAACAGAATAACCTTCTACAACTTCTTTGTAATTTTCACCTGTCGGTGCTGTTTTTGTAACTTTTTCCGTCGGATATTTGTAATTTGCCACAATTAAATATGCTGTTTTTGCAGGAACCATGGTAATCAGCCATGAGCAAAAACCGTCATCGTCGCATGTAATAATCCGGGATTCTCCCTTGTTAATTATCTTGTTATTTTTTACAAACCGGTCAATAGCATCAAATACGGTGTAAAAATCTTCACTAACAGCCCTTTTCATTGCTACTTCTTCACCGATTGTATATTCTATACCGCCTTGAGTGAAACTTTCATCACCGTCAACATACATCATAGGTCTTTGCGCATATTTGCCGCCCGGCAGGAATTTATATTTAAACCATTTAAACAGAGCACCTTTTTCGCCAAGTTGCGCCGGATACTGGTCTATACAGTGAAATTCACCGTCCTGATTGTTATAGGTTTTCAAAATAGAAAGCATATTGCCCTTTTTGAATTTTTCATTGTAATTTGTAAGGTCTTGATTATCTTCCGTTATTTTAACAGGAGTTTTATCAAACTGGGATACAATGTCATTGCCCCACAGAAGGTTGAATTTCATATCCTGATGATATTCTTTATAGTATCTGTCCCAGAGCATGTATTCAGCAAGGGTTGCAAAATACGGAATTTCTTTTTTCATTGCGGTATTAAGTTTATTCAAAACATATCTCGGTGCTCTGTAACTTATCGGAACTCCGTTGCGTTCTGAAACTTCATCCACAACATGATCAATATGATCAATCCTGAAACCATCAAAATTGTAATCTTTCTGCAACTGTTTCATACATTTTATAAATAAAGTTACAACATCTTCATTAAATTTACCGTTTTCGAGATTGACAAAGTAATACGGGGTCTGGCAGTCTAAATTAGCAAACACAGTAACATCGTCGCCTTTATAGTCATAATGTCTGAATACAGGATAACCGCCGCACTCGCTCATACCGTCATAAACAGGAATACCGGCAGAACACCATGCACCGCCCGGTGCAGGCCACAAACCTTCCTTCATCAAAATTTGAATAGTATCAACCTGTTTTGTTATATCTTTTTCTTCAAGATTCTTTTTATCAGGTTTAAATTCATGAATTTTTGCAACAAGTTCTTTTACTCTTTTATGCAATTTTATCTGATAACTGCGTTCAAGCATTGTATTTGAGAATTTCTTTTTATGCTCAATAATAATTCCGTCAAAGTTATTATAAAGTTCCTGATAAGCAGGGCTTAAATCTCCGGAACTTCCCTGCAGTTTTTGTAAATAAACTTCTTTAACTATCTGGATATCTTCCGGATCATTATCCTTTGATAAAAATTCCGCAACTTCTTCCACCTTTGCAGCCAGTTGTTTTTGGAGTTCTGCTATATCATACCAGCGGGCAACCTGCGGATTGGCAAGTACGAATTTTGAAAACCTGCCGGTTTGAGGAAGTATGTCATAAATTACCGGATGTCCGGCAAGTTGTGCCATTTCAATAAAAGTCTGCACCTGCTGTTTGACATCAAGACCTGTTAATTCTTCAATTTTTGAATCGTTTAACCTGTCGCTGACCTCGTTACTTTTCGGAAGATATGCACATCCGAATTCTCTCGGATGGAAAGGTATTAAATAAATTGTTGTATTATAAATTCCTGACTCTTTATTACCGGTAGGCAGAATAAGAAGTTGTTTGAGCCAGTCAAAAAACTTGCCCGGCTCTTCTGATTTGTTGCCGTTGCCAAGGGCTGCAAGATTTATCAATTTTATATCATGGCCTTCTTTTATGAACCAGTCGGAATTTTTCTCCTGATTTCTTGCAAGAACACTTATTTGATTATTTTTAAAATGGAATTTACCGTCTTTGAATACATTATTTTGTTTCCATTTTTCTTCAAGGGCAAAAAGAACTTCCTCGTTAGTTAACTCATCCAGTGCTTTTTGATATGAATAAGTCAAATAACCGTACTTTTTCATGTGCAGAGATAAAAACTTCTTACGAAGTTCCGGAATATTGTCAGCCGGATATGCCTTCTTGAGGGCTTCGTAAACTCTGTTTAATTCTGCATCTTTTGCTAAACTATGCTCTTTTTTCTTGAATAGTAAATTTAACATAAATATCTCCCTATGACATACAATTTATATCATAACCCAAAAAAAATATATAACAACTTCTAATATTCCCCGGTCAGGTAATAGTTTTAAAATCTTAACGATATAAGGTAAAGATAAACTAAAAGAGTTAGTTTATCACAGATATTAGAGGGAGAGATTTATTTATGGATACAAAACAAAAACAAATATCTATAATTATCGTAGAAGATTTTAAGTTAACAAGAGTAGGATTGAGATGTGCATTAAATGCTAATCCTGATTTAGAAGTAATTGCCGAGTGCGAGGATGCGGTAGAGGGGATAAAACAAATTCAAAATTTAAAACCAGATGTTGTTCTGATGGATCTGGGACTTCCTATGATGAACGGAATAGAAGCAATGGTCAAAATCAGAGAATTCTCCTCCGATGTAAAAATTATTGCATTAACATCCCATGACAGAGAAGAAGAGGTCGTTGCAGCCTTGAGTTCAGGTGCAAATGCATA
Source organism: Candidatus Gastranaerophilales bacterium (assembly GCA_944325095.1). Lineage (GTDB taxonomy): Bacteria > Cyanobacteriota > Vampirovibrionia > Gastranaerophilales > Gastranaerophilaceae > Zag111. The sequence continues at coordinate 14,539 of CALUYV010000010.1, forward strand.
TTGCCTCAAAGACATTGATCCGGTAAAATTGGCTGATGTTATAAGAGATGTATCAAATGGAGTCTGCTGGATTGATTCAATGGTTTCTAATCTTGCTCTCAAAGCAATACCAAAAGCAGAAAGCACAAACTTCCTCACCGGCAAAATTTCTGATCAATCAAGGATTCCTTTAACCGAACGTGAATTTGAAGTATTAAAACACCTTGTTGCAGGAAAAAGTAATACCGAAATTGCAAAAGAACTAATTGTGAGTGTTCACACCGCAAAAGCCCATGTCTGCTCAATATTACAAAAGATGTGTGTTAACGACAGAGTACAGGCAGCAGTAAAAGCCGTCAAAGAAGGTATGGTTTAAAAATCTTCCAGCATCTCGAGCAGTGTTGTTGAAGGAAGTCCTATAACATTATCAAGACTTCCTTGAACCTGCCGGACATACCCTTCCGGAAGTTCCTGTATTCCGTAGGAACCCGCTTTGTCATACGGTTTAAAATTATCTATATAATAATTTATCTGCTCTTCCGTGAGGTCATTAAATGTTACATAAGTCGTAGTAGATTTAATTTTATAAGCCATATTTAAAGAATTTATAAGTGCAATACCGGTTACAACAAAATGAGTCCGTCCCGAAAGACTTGTTAACATTTCATGCGCTTCCGGGCGATTCTGCGGTTTGCCTAAAATTCTGTTATCAATAACAACAATTGTATCAGCTCCGATTATTGTATAATCCTTCCCTTCAAAATCACGGGCAACAGCAAGAGCCTTGTTGTAAGCAAGACTTTCTGCATAATCATAAGAAAAAACCGTCCTCTCGTGCGGTTCTGCATAAGTTGACGGAATGATTGTAAAATCCAATTTTGTTGTTTTCAGAATATCGGCTCTTCTGGGAGAAGAAGAAGCCAGGATAATTTTTCCCATTATGAGTCTCCTTGTTACTTACTTTTAACTTAAAAGAAGTAACAATTCAACTCAAAACTTTTATCTTTGACCCATCGATTTTTGATAACGTGCGGTTCGGGCATTAATTGCATAACATGCAATATTGAGCCTTTGCCTTAATTCCATCATGTTCCGTAATGTTGAAGCATAATCATTCATTGCTGCATACATTTCATCCGGATCGACCATTGAAGTCGTGTTATCGTGGTTGTCAACTTTTTCTTCTTGATATTTCTGCACCAGCATCTTATCAATGTAATCTTCTGCGCCAATACCCATCAGGCAGTCCTCCCTATTGATTTTTTGTTATCCTATTCCTGTAAGAAATTATTATCCTAAATATTCCTTATATACTAATAAAGTATTTTTGTTTTCAAAAATTGCCAAATTTCTTTCAAATATTAAGATATGTAAAATAATTAAACTGTCTTTTTTCTATTTTTGAGCTATTATATAGATAGTAGAAATTGATAGGGACGGAAAACATGATACAAGCAAACAGTGATGAAAAAGTTATCGGAATACCGAGAGCAATGTCTTTTTATAATAATTATCCTTTTTATTACGGATTTTTCAATTATCTCGGGATAAAAATAGTGCTTTCTGATATTACGACAAAACAAACAATGTCAGCGGGCGCAGGTTTAGTTGTTACCGAAACCTGTCTGCCTATAAAAGTTTATATCGGGCATATTTTGAACCTGTTGAGCAAAGGTGTCGATAAAATATTTGTTCCTTCACTTCAATCTATCGACCATAAAATATACAACTGTTCAAAAATCCGCGGCTTGCCGGATTTAGTCAGAAATGTTGTAAAACAGCCGTTTACAATGATTGAAGCAACCCTTGATAAATCAGAAAAACATCACGGGCTGTATGATTTTCTTGCTGAAGCGGTAAAACCTTTTAACATTACGGACAAAGAGTTAATTAAAAAAGCATCAAAAGCCGGCTGGAGATGTTATAACAATTTCCATGTTATGTCAAAATCAGGAATGCCTTATTCAAAAGCATTAAGTTACGCATTGCAGGGAAAAGTTGTAATTTCAGCCAAGACAAAAGAATATCCTATTGCCGTTGCTCTTGTCGGGCATGGTTATAACATTTATGATGAACGTGTTTGTATGAAAATATTTGATAAATTAGAAAAAATGGATGTAAAAGTTTGTACAACACTTCAATTATCAGAAGAGCAGCTTGGCGAAGGTATCACAAGCCTCGGAAACGACAAATACTGGGCAAATGAAGATGAAATGACCGGTACTGCGGGGCATTTTTTGAAAGATAACAAAATTGACGGTGTTATAACAATTACAGCCTTCGGCTGCGGGCCTGATTCGCTTATGATTGAGCGGATTACCCGCCGTGCAAAACATTTCAACAAACCGCTGCTTAATCTTACAATAGATGAACAGACCGGTGAAGCTGGTTTTGTTACACGACTCGAGGCTTTCGTTGATATGCTGTTCCGCAAAAAACGGGCAAGCATTGTTAACAATATCAACATGCCTCAGGCAGAACCTTCATATACACCAAATATTGAATATATTGAAACAAAATAAAATTTATAAATGAAAAAAAAACGGCTGTTAAATAACAGCCGTTTTTTTATTTTTCATAAGTCAAACAAATTTTAAAAGTATTTCCGCCGGTTTCAATAATTGCCCAGCGCAGGACATCTCCGAACCTATCCTTAAGGATATTTTCAACCGATTGAACTGTAACTTTTTCGGGTTTATCAATTGTAATTGTTTCCGATAATATTTGTTTTGACATTTTTACTCCGGATAAAATTACTCTACAGTAACAGATTTTGCAAGGTTTCTAGGCTGATCGACATCTTTACCCAGAAATTCCGCTATATAATATGCAACTAACTGGAGCGGAATTATTGCAATAATAGGAGATAGAAGTTCATCTATTTCCGGAACACGAATTATATAATCAAACAAATCTTCTAATTTCTCATCATCAGAATTTGTAAGAGCAATCATTCTTGCATTGCGTGCTTTTGCTTCTTCGCTGTTTGACAGGAGTTTTTCATAAACAGAACCCTTCATCAGGATTGACAATACCGGCATTGTTTCATCCAGCATTGCAATAGGCCCGTGTTTTAACTCGCCTGCAGGATAACCTGTAGCGTTTATGTAACTGATTTCTTTAAGTTTTAAGGCTCCTTCCAATGCGGTCGGATAATTTATTCCTCTTGCGATATAGATAAAATCTCTTGTTGATGAGTATTTTCTTGCACATTTCTGGATATTTTCTTTATGCGCAAGTATCTGCTCTATTTTTTGAGGCAGAGTCAACAATTCCGATTTCAACTTCATAATTTTATCCGAAGACAGAGTTTCTTTAATTTCTGCCATATATAAAGCAAGCAGATAAAACGAAGTTAATTGTGCAATATAAGATTTTGTAGCGGCAACAGAAACCTCAATTCCAGCACTTACAGGAATAAGACTGTCCGCTTCCCGTGCCATGGCACTATCCGGACGATTTGTAATAATTAAAATATGAGATCCGCTTGCTTTTGCCTGTTTTATTGCAGTTAGAGTATCAGCAGTTTCACCGGATTGTGAAACCCCGATTACAAGTGTATTTTCATTTGTTACAGTTTTTCTGTATATATATTCGCTTGATGCTTCAACATCAACAGGAATTTCACAAAAATCTTCAATAATATACTTGCCTATCATTGCGGCATGAAGAGAAGTTCCGCAGGCAATAATTTGTATTCTGTCCAACTTTTTCAGAGTATCTCTGTTTACTTTTACCTCGTTTAAAACAACCGGAGAATCTGAAGTATGCAGTTTACCTACAAGAATATTGCGTATAACATCAGGCTGCTCATGAATTTCTTTAAGCATAAAATGCTTATATCCCATTTTGCTTAATGCAACCGGTTCCCATGGCAAGATTTCCACTTTTGGATTTATTTCATCACCTTTTTCATTCTCAAGTTTAATAGTATCAGGTGTTAGGGTGGCAATCTGATTATCTGTTAAATATATTGCTCTTTTTGTATGTTTGATAATAGCCGGAACATCAGAGGCAACATAAAATTCACCTTCTCCGATACCTATAACAAGCGGAGCATTACGTTTTGTAACAACAAGTTTATCTTTCTCATCATTATGCATAATACATAACGCATAAGCCCCTTGTATTTTATCTGTTGCAAGGCGGACTGCTTTTGTAAGATCTTTTACCTGACCGTAAATATCAGCAATAAGATGAGCAACTGCTTCTGTATCTGTTTGAGATTTAAAAACACAGCCTTTTGCTTCTAATTCTTTTTTTATTTCTTTATAGTTTTCAATAATACCGTTATGAACAATAACAAGTCTGCCGCAGTTACAGGTGTGAGGGTGGGCATTGATAACAGTCGGTGCACCGTGTGTTGCCCAGCGGATATGACCTATACCTATCGTGGATTTAGCAAGTTCATAAGCATGTGGAGCCAATTCTTCCCTCAAATTGCTTAATTTTCCTTCGGCTTTATAAACCTTTATTTCATCGGAACATTTGACCGCAATTCCGGAGGAATCGTACCCTCTGTACTCTAACTGCTCCAATCCGTCCAATAATATATCCAGAACCGGCTTTCTGCCGACATAACCTACAATACCACACATATTGCAACTTCTCCCTACTATCTGTACAATATATATAGTATCATCAAAATGAAAACTTTATTATTCCTTTATAAAATTTTTACATTAATCTAATATTCTGACACCCGCCCCCATCATTGGAGATATTGCATTACGGTATCTGTAGCCTCTGTTTGTTCTGTAAAAACTGTTATAGCCGTTGTTTAAATACCTGCTGTTAAGTATTGAAGGTGATATTGCGGGAGTCAACCCTGTAGGATATCCGTGATAGCGTCTGTACATACGATTCAATAAATTAGGACTGTAATAGTTTGAAACATAAGTCTTCATATTATAATAATCCTGATAGCAGGAAAGTATGTTGTTCATCCTCTCTGTATAACTCAGATTGGAATAAGATTTTCGGAAGAGTGTTTTTTCAATTCGCCCCATACGATTATTTAATGACTGTTTCGGATAAATTTTATGATACAGATGCATTTCTACCCGATTTAAATCATTCGAATATAAATCTTCCGAATCAGATGAAGATACTGTGTTATCCGCCTTTGCAATATAGGTATAAGACTTTAACTCTGCTTTTGCCATTGCACAGGAACCGGCAATTGTAACTGATATTAAAAGTAAAGTTGCTAACAGTGTTTTCATAATTAATCCCCTCTCTCAATGTTAATGGTAATTCTATCCGTTATTTATTACATTATTCAGTCGTACAATATTACAAAGTGGTAAAATTTTGACAAAAGTGCTATTATAAAATCATGTTTAATAAGAAGAATGATAAAAAAGAGGTTATAGCCTATTTTCACACCCACTGGGACAGGGAATGGTACAGAGAGTTTGAAGTATTCAGACTTCGTTTATTGAGAGTTTTTGATCATATTCTGGATATGCTGGAAGGGCATGTCATTCCGTCTTTTTATTTTGACGGACAGGTAGCCGCATTACAGGACTATCTGGAAATGAGGCCGGAAAGAGAAGTTCTGGTCAGAATGCTTATAGCAGATAAAAGACTTTATATCGGGCCTTTTTACTGCCTTGTCGATGAATTTTTAACAGACGGAGTTTGTTTCAGAAAGAACCTTGAACTCGGGATGCAGATTGCAAAAAGTTACGGTTGTAAAGATTTTGTAGCATATCTTGCAGATACTTTCGGACACAGCCAGAATATTCCTGAAATATTAAGAGAATTCGGGATATCCCGTGCGGTTGTCTGGAGAGGCTGCGGGGCAAATATTCCTGCAAATTTCAAATTCGGCGGAATTGACACCGTAAACCTAATCCGCGGTTATTACATGGATATATTTTCATCTGATAAACCGATTGAAGAAAAAGCAGAACTTTTAAAATATAACCTTGACTTGATTGCCGAAAAATCGGGCAATACACTTTTGCTGCCGATTGGTGCAGACCATCTGGATGTACCTGATGACATTATGTATCAAATTGAGGCAGTTAATGACATTCTGGAAGATTATCATATTACTGTCGGTTCTTTATTTGAGTATTTTGATAAAGTGAAATTCAAAGACAGATTCGATGGCGAATTGCGTGATAATTCAAAAACATTTATTCTTCCGGGAGTATATTCTTCAAGGAACAAATTAAAAAGATTAAATGCAGAATGTTCTTACAAGTTGGATTTTGCGGATAAATTACAGTATAATTTCGGTGCAAATTATGATACATCAATTGATTATGCATATAAACTTCTATTGCAGAATCAGGCGCATGACAGTATTTGCGGGTGTTCTACCGATATGGTGCATGAAGAAAATATCGTCAGATACAATAAAATACTGCAGATTGCAAATACTATAATTGATGTTATCAGTGCGCATCAGCCGCAAGATTTAACGATGTCATTCAAATATCCGGATAAATACAAAATTCTGGAGATAAAACGGACAAAAATAGAAGAAAATTCTCAAATTATCGCAAAAAAAAGAGGATTCCCGAGAGAAATTCTTTATAACAAAAACAGAATTCCTGTTACAGAAGATTACACAACGATTTATACTCTTCTTAAAGAGTTCAATCCTGATAACAAACCATCTGATTTGATTGTGCGGCAGAGTTCTTTATTTAATACTAATGTCAATTTAAGTATTGAAAACGGTAAATTTATTCTTTACGATAAAGCAAAACGATATGATGATTTTATTGAATTTGTCCGCTGCAAGGATAACGGCGACAGTTACAATTTCGGACCGGATAAAAACGATAAGGAAGAAATTGCGAAGATTTTGTCATCAAAAGTTTTGGAAGAAGGGCCTTTGCGCTGCACACTGCGGGTTATGACCAGTTTCTTTACCGTAGATGTTTCGCTGTATAAAAGGTCAAAATTAATAAGATTCAAAATAAAATGGCTTAATTTGGCTTCAAATAAACGCTGGCAGGTTAGATTTAACTTCCCAAACAAAATAAAAGAAGTAAAATCTGAAGATATGAATTTACTGATAACCAGAAAATTTGATCCAGACTACGATATAAGAAAAAATCTTCCAACAGAAAAAGGTATTGAAGCAAAAACAAATACTGCTCCATTCCAGAGATTTGCCTGGACAAACGGTTTAGGTGTCATTACAAAAGGGATTAACGAATATGAAGTTTCCGGTAATCATTTTGCATTAACACTGTTGAGAAGCACCGGTGTTATATCAAACCCTAAAAATCCGGCAAGAACAACTCCTGCCGGACCGCCGATAGAAACCCCGGGACTTCAGCAGCTGGGTGAAAATGAAGTTGAATTTGCGATAGGCTTTATTCCGGTTAACGATTGGGCAGTCTATGTGGAAGAAATTTATCCGCAGACCATTATATTCTAATCATAACTAAATAAAAAAACGGTCAAGTGACCGTTTTTATTAATAATTTCCTATCCTTTTTCCTTAGATTTGTTTCCTTTTGTTTTTCCTATTGATTTACAACAACTTTTGATACAAAATTTACTGCTTCAAAGATTGAATCTTTTACAAATTCTTTTGCCAGCACGCTTAACGGGCGGTTTTCGATACAATCAAATACAAAATAGATTGGATCTTGCGAATTATTAAATCTCATTCTTTTATCTTTTATTTTTAAATAATTTATTTCAGCCGGTGCAGTTGCTCTGCGATTTTTTCTTTTTGTAACCGTACCAAATGCTTTACCTGAAGTAGCAATCATTTTAATCTCTCTCTTTCATTTATATCTTACATATATATAAAGTATTTATCTCTAAAAAAATTGCCTTTTTGATGTTATAAATGTAAAGATATGTTAACAGAAATTTATTTTTCGATTTCAATTACTTCATCGTCAGTAATATTTTTACCGATTGCCTTTTCAAGCTGCGCCCTTGCGGAATTGTACTCATATAAAGCGGTATAATAAGTTAACTGAGCCTGTTCATAAGTGTTTTCAGCATCTTTTAATTCTGTCGGAGAGGCTTCGCCGACTCTATAGCGGCCGTATGAGAGTTCATAATTCTCTTTTGACTGTTTTACATTCAATATTGCAACCGGAAGTTGATTTCTTTTTTCTTCCAGTTTCAAATAAGCATTCTGGATTTCGAGATAAATTGCATTTTGTGTATTTTTCGCATTTGCAAGTTCTTTATCATAAAGATATTTTGCTTCTTTTATCTCATTTCGTATAAGCATTGCATTTATTGCCGGAAAAGTCAGATAACCGCCTATATTAAAACCGTAATTTGAATTCCAGCTTTTACCGCCGCGCTGATACTGCCCTTCAAATGTCAATGACGGCAAAAAAGATTTCTTTGTCAGGTTAACTGTCTGATGAGAGCCTTCTACTTTTATCTCCGCCAATTTTAACTCGGGACGAGATTCTCTTGCAGTATCAATAGCCTGTTCAAATGTCAAATTTACCGGTTTGTACTGCAATCTGTCGGTTATATCATATTTTTCAATAAAAGGAACCCCCATAATGTTGTTCAATTTTGCAATTGCAAGGTTAACGGCATTATCTGCCTGAATTAATTTCAATTTTGCATTACTCAAATTTGTTTCAGCAATAGTGACATCAACTTTAGGATTTTCGCCTGTTTCATAGAAGGCTTTTGCCTGATTGTAAAACAATTGATATTTCTCAACCGTATCAAGAGCAACTCTTTTATTTTCATAAGCATACAAAACATTGTAGTAAGCATCTTTTGTCTGATAAATTACATCATTTACAATGGCTTCAAAAGTCTTTTTGTACCCTTCATAATCAAGTTTTCTGATTGTAGCCTGATTTTGTGTCACCCCGAAATCATAAAGCATTTGCTGAAGTGATACCTGACCCAATAAATAGTAGTTAAATTCCAGACTCTGCCCCAAAGCATCAGACAATTGCAGCTGTCTTAATCTTGTATAACTTGTCTGCCAGGATATTGTCGGGAAAAAATTTGACCAAACCTGTTTTATTCTTGCATCAGCAGCCAAAATATCCTGAAATGCGGCACTTATTTGAGGATTATTTCCGAGTGCAAGTTTTATACAATTGTCAAGAGTCATATCTACATTCTTTTCAACAGAACCGGATATAACATAATCAGGATTTACGGTTACTTCAGGAAGAACTTTGCTGTCTTGAGGATATTCATCCGTATTTATATCATTTCCCAGATTTTTTGCTTGCGATATCTGTGAAAATAACAGTATAATTATAAATATCAATAATATCTTCTTAAACATCTTTTTTTCTTTCTTTAAGTTCATTTATTTTATCTGATAAATTTACTTTAAGTTCTTCTATCATTACATAAAAAGCAGGAACAAGAAAAGTCCCGATAAATGCAACCGCAATCATTCCGCCAAAAACTGTCATACCGACGGAGTGTCTTGAAGCAGCACCTGCCCCATGTGCAAATACAAGCGGCAGCAGTCCCAGAATAAACGCAATATTTGTCATCATAACTGCACGAAATCTAAGTTTTGCGGCCTGCATTGCCGCATCTCTTACGGACAAACCTTCCTGATGTGCATCTTTAGCAAATTCAACAATAAGAATTGCCTGCTTTGTACTTAAACCGATTAACATAACAAGACCAATCTGGGAATATAAGTCCATTGAATATCCTGCCACATATTGAAAAACCAGTGCTCCCGCAAGAGATACAGGGGTAACAAGAAGTACACTCACAGGCAGGAACCAGCTTTCATACAAGCCGACGAGAAACAGGAATATGAATACAAGCGACATTATCAAAATCGGAAGAATTTGACCGCTTGACTGCTTTTCCTGCAAAGAAGAACCTGACCATGCAAACCCCATATTATCAGGCAAAACTTCTTCCGAAACCTCTTCCATCATCTGCATCGCCCTGCCGGAACTTATACCTGATCTTGCGCTGCCGTTTATAGTAATTGCAGGATACATATTAAATCTGGTTCTTTTGTACGGCCCGACAATGCTTGAAGTTTTTACGACCGCAGTTAAAGGAACCATTTTCCCGTTTTTATTTTTAACATAAATTTTGTTAAGATCAGATAATTTTTCTCTGTACTGTGCATCCGCCTGTAGGAAAACACGATATACACGGCCGTATTTGTTAAAGTCATTTACATAAGTTTTTGCAAAATAAGATGCAATTGCATTATATACTTCACTGACTTCAACATTCTGTGCCATTGTTTTATCAACATCGACATCAATCAGTAATTGAGGAAGGTTTGCGGTATAAGAACTGTATATCATTGTGAAATCAGGATTTTCTCTTGCTTTTGACATTAATTTAACCGCTTCATCATAAAAAGCGGAAGCCGACCTGTCTCCTTTATCAAGAAGCTGATATTCAAAACCGCCGAATATACCAAGACCTGTAATTGCAGGCGGTGTAAATGTTGCAATTGTAGCATCCGGATAATTGGCTACCTGTTTTTTAATATTAGCCATAATTCCGTCAATGGATTCTTCTTTAGACTTTCTTTCATTCCACGGTTTGAGGTGCGACACAATAAACGCCGTATTTTCTCCGTCAAAACCGATTAAAGAAATTAAATCTTTTACCCCCGGTATATTTTTAAATTTACTTTCTATATCTTTTGCAACCTCATCGGTTCTTGATGCGGAAGAACCTTCCGGCAGCTGTATTTGCGTAAATATAGTACCTCTGTCCTCATCCGGCAAAAAACCGCGAGGAATAATCATAAACATAAATCCCGTCAGTGCAATAATTAATAGAAGAACAGAAACGGTTAATTTCCAGGAGTTAACAAAAACCCCCGTTCCTTCCAGATATTTATCCCGAACCCGGTTAAACCAATCATCAAATACCTGAATAAACTTGAAATCTGCTTTTCCTGTATCTTCCTTTAATATCATTGAGCAAAGAGCAGGGGATAAAGTCAGAGCAACAAGAGTCGATAAGCCTATTGAAGAAGCAATACAAAGAGCAAACTGCCTGAACATACGGCCTGTAATACCGCCCATAAATGATACAGGAACAAATACAGCCATCAAAACAAGCGAAGTTGCAACAACGGCACCCAAAACCTCTTTCATTGTAAGTTCTGTTGCATCTTTCGGGGTCATTCCGTTTTGTATATGCCGCTGGGTATTTTCTAAAACTACAATCGCATCGTCAACAACCAGACCGACAGCAAGCACTAAACCAAACAGTATAAGAAGGTTTATTGAAAAACCAAAAATATTCATAAATATAAATACGCCGATAAGAGATACAGGAATTGCCGCAAACGGAATAAAGGCAGCCCTTGCAGTACCCAAAAACATATAAGTTACAATAGAAACAAGCAATACGGCAAGAGCAACCGCCATTACAACTTCGTGTATTGATTCACGGACAAATTCGGTTTCATCGTGCTGGACTTTATACTCAATATCTTTAGGGAAAGTCTTGCTCAACTCTTTAAGTTTTGCACGGATTTTATTTGAAAGTTGAATAGCGTTCGCTTCCGGCATTTGCGAAACTGTAATAATAGCAGAATTCTCACCGCTTATTCTTGAAAAATATGAATAACTTTCCGCCCCGAGATCAACTCTGGCAACATCTTTTAACCTTACCTGCGCACCGTTCGGAAGTGATTTTATTATTATATTTTCAAATTCCTCGGCAGTTTTCAATCTTCCTTTTGTTCTCATGGTAAGTTTGATTAACTGCTTATCTTTCATCGGTTCAACACCCAAATCTCCGGCAGGAGATTGAATATTTTGAGATTGAATAGCATTTGTCACCTCTGATGTTGACAAACCGTAGTTTGCCATTTTATCGGCGTTTAACCATATTCTCATAGCATAAGATTCAGAACCGAATACGCTGACATTACCGACACCTTTGATTCTGGCAATTTCATCTTTAATAAATATATCTGCGTAGTTTGCAATAAACAGGTTGTCATAAGTGTTATGCGGAGAATTAACGGATATCATAAGCAAACCCGGCCCGCCTGTTGATTTTTTGACTGAAAGCCCGTATCTTCGAACTTCCTCAGGCAATCTCGGAGTAACTAACTGCAGTTGGTTTTGAACATTCACAACAGACATATCAGGGTCTGTTCCTACATCAAAATATATTGTCAATTTGTATGAGCCGTTTTGAGAAGTTGAACTCATATAAATCATATTGTCAACACCGTTTAACTGCGCTTCGACAGGAGCAGCAATTGTTGATTCTATAACATCGGAACTTGCACCGGCATAAGTTGCCTGAACTACTACCTGCGGAGGAGTAATAGAAGGATACTCTTCCAGAGGCAATACTTTTATCATAAGCATACCGGCAAGAAGTATTACCAGTGATATTACTATCGCCAGTTTTGGTCTTTTAATAAATAAATTTCCGTTATTATTTTCTGCCATAGTATTTTCCCGATATTAATCCTTCTTCTCCGAATAAAGAGCTTTATTTAACTTTGCCATTTCTTCTTTTGTGACAACTTTTACAGGAAGCCCCGGCATAACCTTCAATATCCCGTCAACAATAATTTTATCACCAGGTTTAAGCCCGTTAGCGATAATCCAATTTTTGCCGGTTTGACCGTTAACTTTTATATATGTCAATTGAGGAAGCCCGTTTTCGTCAATTTTATAAACATATTTACCCTCCTGATTTTCCTGTACGGCAGTAACCGGAACAACAGGAACATTAGTTTTGTTATTTGCAAATAATTTTATATTAACAAATTCACCGTTAAGAAGTCTGTTTTTCGGATTCTGGAAGGTTGCCCTCATAGTAACAGTACCTGTTGTATCATCAACCTTGTTGTCTAAAAAATCTTGAACTCCGTCATATTCGTATTTTTCACCGTTCTGGAAATACAGTTCTGCTTTTCTTGTTTCATCAATAGAAGTATCCGATTTTGTTAAGGCTATATATTCGCTTGAAGGAAGCGGAAATGTAACATAAATAGGATTTGTACTGTTTATTGTAGTAAGCGAACCCGATGTTGGAGTGACATAATTTCCGATTGTTACATCAATAATCCCGATACGACCGTCAACAGGGGCTTTTATTTTTGTATAACCAAGATTTCTGTTAGTATCTTTATAATTTGATTGAGCCGCTTTTAACTGCGCCTGCAAAGCGTCACGATTTGCAAGAATTTCATCATAACGGGATTTTGCAATATAATCTTTTTTTACAAGTTCTTCCGCCCTTGCCAATTGTTTATTTGCATAATCTAACTGTGCTTTTATATTTTGAACCGTTGCACCTGCGACATTTGAGGCATTTTGAAATTCAGCAGGTTCAATTAAAAACAGAACATCTCCTTCCTTCACATAATCGCCTTCTTTAAAGTAACTTTTTTGCAGGTAGCCGGAAATTCTGGCAAGAATACTTACTTTGTATTTTGATACTATTCTGCCCGGTGCTTCAAAACTCTGAATGACATCTTTTTCTTTTACCGTATCCACAACAACGGCAGGAATTTGCTGGCCTCTTCCTCTGCTTGACAAGTATTTTGAATAAGCAAAACGGGCACCGATTGAAAGAATAATCCCTGCTAATATCAATAGAATTATAACTATCATTTTCGATTTCATAATTATATCTCCCTTTGGGTCTGGGGTAAGCCCTAATCATTATCATTAGTATTATTATTAATAGTTTAATATAAATTAGAAGCGTCTGTCAATCAGAAACTCATTTATAAACTTGAGCATTTTATTCAAGGCTATGCTTCTGTGTGAAATGGTATTTTTAAGGGCTTCCGGCATTTGTGCTATTGTAATATCGTATCCTTCGGGAATAAATACGGGATCATATCCGAAGCCGTTTGTACCTGACTGTTTTTTGGCAATTTTTCCATGGCATTCTCCAATTGTTTGTTTTAATATTTGACCTTTGTTATCTACAAGAGTCATAGCACAAACAAATTTTGCCTTCCTATTAGCCGAATCGTTAATATTTTTCAACAGTTTATCAATCCGCTCCTGTGCAGTCGGGGCATATCTTGCGGAATATAATCCGGGGCCTCCGTTTAATGCTTCAACACAAAGTCCGGAGTCATCAGCCAGTGCAATACTGTTTGACAAAACTGCAGCTTCTTTTGCCTTTATGTATGAATTTTCTTCAAAAGTCTTTCCGTTTTCAACCGGATTAAAATTTTCCGAAGGCAATACAAAATCAATTCCGGAACCCTGCGCAATTTCGTTAATTTCTTTAAGTTTATGAGCATTGCCGGTTGCAAAAACAATTTTTATATTATTTTCCATATCTTCTTTGCCTCGTGTTAAATTCTTCAATACAATCCTTGAGCAGTTTTTTATCAAATTCCGGCCAGTAATCATTTTTAACTATGATTTCGGAATATGCTATCTGCCACAATAAATAGTTTGAAATTCGTTTTTCTCCGCCTGTTCTGATTAAAATATCAGGGTCAGGAATCCCTTTTGTATATAAATAATCAGAAATTAACTCCGGTGTTATTTGTTCAGGAACAATGTTATCCGAAATTATGTTTTTCACTGCATTTACAATTTCATCTCTTGCCCCGTAATTAAGAGCTATCTGTAAAACGACACCTGTATTATTTTTTGTCATTTCTACTGCATTAGCAGTAACTTTCTGCAATTTTTCGGATAATCTTGTTAAATCACCTATGAAATGAATTTGTACACCTTCTTTATGCATTTCGTCAAGTTCATTTTTTAATGTTACGGCGACCAAATCCATAAGAAAATCAACTTCTTCTTTTTTTCTGTTCCAGTTTTCAGTCGAAAACGCATACACGGTCAAATATTTTACTCCGAAATCTTTACATGCGCGGAGAGTATTTTTTAGTGCTTCAACTCCCTTTTTATGCCCCATAGCAGACGGAAGATTTTTCTCCTTTGCCCAGCGTCTGTTGCCGTCCATTATAATTGCTATATGTTTTAAATTAGTTTCTTCTACTATTTTTTTTATATTACTGTCCACTTTAAAAATTCCTTTATAATACTATTGCACCGTGTGAAGCATCCTGAACATTTTTGGCATATTTTGCCAGATAACCCGATTTGCATTTTAATTCAAACGGTTCCAGGTTTGATTTTCTGATTTTAAGTTCTTCTTCCGGCACGAGCAAATTTATCTCCTGAGTATTGATATTTATTTGAATTTTATCGCCGTCTTTTATAAGTGCAATCACACCGCCTTCTGCGGCTTCAGGTACAACATGACCGACACATATTCCTCTTGTTGCACCTGAGAACCTTCCGTCTGTAATAAGCGCACATTTTTTACCTAAACCTTTTCCTACAAGCAATGATGTCGGAGCAAGCATTTCCCTCATACCGGGGCCGCCTTTAGGGCCTTCATAACGAATTACAATAACATCACCTTCCTGTATTAAATCATTTTCAAGCGCATACATCGCATCTTCTTCGCTGTCAAAGGTTTTTGCATTGCCGCAAAATTCATAGCAATCCGAATCGACACCGGAGGTTTTTATTACACATCCGCCCTGCGCCAGATTACCGTACAAAACAGACAGTCCGGCTTTTGTATATTTTGAATCTTTATAATACGGAATTATTGAAGTATCAATTTGAGCATTATCTGCAATTTCAAAAATAGATTTTCCTGACAGAGTTTTAGTATCAGAAAGCAGATTTGCCGAAACTAGAGATTTGATAACGGCAGGAACTCCGCCGGCATAATGAAAATCAGCCATTGTAAGCGTTGATGACGGATTGATTTTAACTATTTGATGAACTCTTTTGCTCAACTCATCAAAATCCTTGAGTGAAATATCAATATTTCCGGCATTTGCTATTGCAAGCGTATGCAAAAATGTATTTGTTGAACCGCCGAGTGCTAAATCTGCGGTAATCATATTTCGCATACTTTCTTTTGTGATAATTGCTGACGGTTTTATATTATTCTTTGCAAGTTCAACAATTTTCATGCCGGAATCAAATGCAATACGACGTTTTTGAGCCGAAACAGCACTTGAAGAAGCACAATAAGGCAGACTCATACCAAGAAGTTCTGTTAAACAGGCAAGAGTATTTGCCGTGTACATTCCCTGACATGAACCGGCAGAAGGACATGAGGCTTCTTCCATGGCAAGTAGTTCTTCTTCTGAGATTTCACCTTTCCTGTATTGCCCGACAGCTTCAAAAGAACCCGTTACCATTGTTAATTTGTGATGCCCCTGACATTCTCCGTCAAGCATAGGGCCTGCAGTAACTATAATTGCCGGAATATCAATTCTCAATGCGGCAATAAGCATACCCGGTGTTATTTTATCGCAGTTTGAAAGCAGAACAAGCCCGTCAAGCTGGTGTGCTTCGGCAACTGTTTCAACACAATCGGCTATTAAATCACGGGATGGAAGAGAGTATCTCATTCCGCTGTGCCCCATTGCTATTCCGTCACACACGGCAGGAACTCCAAAAACAAAAGCCTGCCCTCCAGCCGAGTGTATTCCTTTTTCAATTTGTCTTTCCAGATCTCTCATTCCGATATGACCCGGAACCAAATCCGAAAAAGAACTCGCAATTCCGATAAACGGTGCATTCATATTACTTTTGCTTACACCGGCTGCCATTAATAAACCGCGGTGAGGAGTTCTTGATATCCCCTTTTTTATACTGTCACTTCGCATAACTTATTTTAATCCCTTCAAATGTATTATATATCAAAAGGTTTTCATATTTATAATATTAAAATCGTCATCCCATTCGATTTCGCCTTTAGGCTCAATATCGTGATAAATATACGGATTAAGTATAAATTGTTCAACAAATACACCTTTTTTGCCGAGCAACTTTACTATGTCCGTTAAAAGAGCAGTACTGCCTGCAAGAGTACCGTCTTTTGAAGCCGCATGCCTGCCGTCAAAATATATTTTTGAACCTGCAAAATCAAATTCTCTGACAGAACTGTGAGTACAAGGCAGACAGTCAGAGATAAGAATAATTTTATTCATAGGCTTTGATTTGAACAACAAAGCCAGAGCATCATCCGATACATGAACACCGTCAGCAATAATCTCAGTATAAAGATTGTCATTTATTAATGCGCTCAATGCGGTAGATTTCCCTCTATGGGTGACACCCGCCATTGCATTAAATATGTGGGTAACACCGTCACAGCCTGTTAACTCCCCGCCGGTGCAATGCCCTGCCTGAATTTTTATACCTTTTTCTTTTAAATAATCTAAAAGATCTTTATGAGCAAACTCCGGAGCAAGAGTAACTATTTTTATGAAATCATCTTCAACCTGTTTAAAATTCTCAACCGTCGGAGTCATAAAATATTTTGTATCGTGGATTCCTTTTTTAGCGGGATTAAGAAATATCCCTTCTAAATGAATACCCGCAATTTTTGCCATATCCTCTGTTTGTTTTGATGCTGCTGTTTTAATTATTTGAATTTGTTGTTTTATATTCTCAACAGAATCAGTAACAAGGGTAGGAAAAATTGTACCGATACCTTCTTTTAGAATTTCTTTCGATAAATAAATTACATCATCTACAGAAGCGGTATTAAAATTAACATTGTAGCCGCCATGAAAATGCTGTTCAATTAGTAAAGGTGTTTTCATAATTATATAACACTTCCTGCAAATACTTTTCTTGCCTGTTCTCTGTCATCAAAATGAATAGTTTTGTCTTTCAAAATTTGATAATCTTCGTGTCCTTTACCTGCAAGGATAACAACATCATTATTGTTTGCAATTGTTTTTAACAATGCAATTGCTTCTCCTCTGTCAGGTTCGACAACAACAATATCAGGATTTACCGATTTTAAACCGGCAAGAATATCTGTTATTATCTGCTGAGGATCTTCTGAACGGGGATTGTCGCTCGTTATAACAATTTTATCAGCAAGTTTTTGTGCAATGGCTCCCATTTTCGGACGTTTGGTAGCATCTCTATCACCGCCGCATCCAAACAAACATATCAACTTGCCGTCCGGCGGAGTAATTTCTCTGGCAGATTTCAAGACATTTTCCAAGCCGTCAGGAGTATGTGCATAATCAACTATTACAAGAGGCTTTTTGTTCACAACTTCAAATCTTCCGGCTACTCCGTGGACATTTTCCATTGCTTTCAATGCTATTTTAATATCAATGTCCATTGCAACTGCAGCTGTTAATGCAGCCAAAACATTATACACACTAAACATACCGTTCATATGAAGGTTAACACTGTATGTTTCACCTTTGTACAGAAGTTTAAATTCTGCACCGTTGAGCGAAAACTTTATATCTTTTGCCATTAAATCAGCACTGTTTTTTACACCGTAAGTATATTTTCTTACACCTTCTGGTACAATTCCAATAAATCTGTCACCGTACTCATCATCTCTGTTTATAACCGCAAAAGTTCCTTCTGCAAGTCTTTCAAACAGGAGTGCTTTTGCTTTGAAATAATTTTCCATTGTAATATGGTAATCAAGATGATCCTGCGTAAGATTGGTAAACACAGCACCGTTAAAACGACAGCCGCCTACCCTGTTTTGTTCAAGTGCGTGCGAACTGACTTCCATTACAACATTATCAATTTTTTCAACATCTTTAATCATTCTCAATGTTGCCTGCAGTTCAGGAGCTTGAGGTGTTGTATGTTTTGCATCACGATACTCGCCGTTTGAAGACAATTTATATCCGAGAGTACCTATCAAAGCACATCTTTGATGATTTTCTTCAAATATTTTTTGTATAAGATGAGTAACAGTGGTTTTCCCGTTAGTTCCGGTTATACCTATAAGGTTAATACCTTTTGACGGGCTTGAATAAAATCTGTCAGCAATATCAGCGATTTTATGACGGGTAGAATCAACCTGAACCTGCGGAACTTTTACATCCGGAACCTTCCTTTCCACAAGCAGTGCCGCAGCACCGTTATCAATTGCCATTTGAGCATATTCGTGTCCGTCTGTATGTTCTCCGACAAGACAAATAAAAATATCGCCTTTTTTTGTGGTTTTTGAATTATAAGAAATTCCGGAAATTTCAACATTCTTAAAATTTATAAGATCGTCATACTGCAGGTATTCAATTAATTCATCTAATTTCATATTATATATCTCCTATTCTTTCTTAGTTTGTTTCGGGGTAACCTGAACTTTATCAGGTTTCAAGTCTAAAATTCTTGCTGTTTGCTCTGCAACTTCATGGAAAACAGGTCCCGCAATGGTATTACCCCAGACAGGCCCGACTTTTGCACTGTCAATAACAACATATATCAAAACCTGCGGATCAGTTGCCGGAAAATATCCGATTGTCGATGTGTACATAGCACCAGAATATCCCGTGCCGTTCTCATTAGGTTTTCTTGAGGTTCCTGTTTTAGCGGCAACATTATATTTATCCATTTTTATGTTTGAATTGCCGTTATTCACACTTATGGTAAGCAGTTTTGTAATTATTCTTGCAGTTTCAGGTGAAACTGTCGGAATTCGTTTAATTTTTTCTGCGGCTTCTTCTTCCGGGTATTTTATAACATGAGGAGTTACACGAACTCCGTTATTTGCCAGCGCAGAAACCGCTGAAACCATCTGCATAATTGATACAGATGTCCCGTATCCGTATGACATTGTCATATGAAGCCCTTTATCCCATAAATTAGGAGGAGCAAGCAGACCGGATGATTCACCCGGCAAATCTATACCCGATTTAGACCCGAAACCGAATTTCTTGAGCATATCATAAAACTCCTGATGGGTCATCAATGCTCCGATATTGACAGAACCTATGTTGCTTGAATGTTCAAAAAGATACACAAGATCTATTTTGCCGGGAGCCCCTTTTTGCTTGTAATCATAATTTTCAATTGTGTATCCGCCGAATTTCATCCGTCCGGTATCTTCAATTATGGATTTTTCATTTATCTTGCCAAGTTCCATAGCACTTGTAACCGTGATTGTTTTAAATGTTGAACCCGGCGGATAAACATCAGTCAGTGTCCAGTTTTTTATCTGCTGGTTTGTTGCCTTTTGAAACTGATTCGGATCATAAGTAGGATAAACCGCATAGGCAAGGATTTCCCCGTTTTTAGGGTTCATTACAATAACCGCACCGCGCAATGCTTTCTTTTCTTCAATAATTTTGTTCAACTCTCTTTCACAGACGTGTTGAATAGCAGCATCTATGGTCAATGTAATATCCTGCCCTTTCGGATTTCTTGTAGGGCCGATAGGATCGGTCGGTATCTTATATATAATTCTTCCGTCACGGGTTTTTTCGTATGTCGCACGTACCGCATGTTCAAGTTTGTCTTTGGCTGTCAATTCAACACCGTTTGATACTCCGGCATCAAAATTATAAAAACCAAGTACATGTGAGGCAAAAACGCCTTGAGGATATTCTCTTGTGTTTTTCTTATCAAGACTGATAGAACGGAAATTATTTTCGTTCAATACTGCCATAACCTTTTTGGCAGTATCTCTGTCAACATCTTTCTTTACTGCAATTACAGGGATTTTACTGTTGGAGAGTTTGCTGTATAAATTTGCTTCCGATATTCCAAGAATAGGCGAAAGAAGTTTTGCAATCTTTCTCGGGGTTTCTTTTTCAGAATATTCAACGGGACGGGCATAAATGTTATAATAAATCCTGTCTGTTGCAAGTTTTATCCCGTGCCTGTCATATATATCGCCTCGTACGGCAAAATCGTGATTTGCCCGTTGGATTCTGCCTCTTTCACGATAATTGTGCGGATCAAAAATCTGCAGTTTAATAAGGTGGAA
The DNA here is from genome assembly GCA_944325095.1 of Candidatus Gastranaerophilales bacterium. GTDB lineage: Bacteria > Cyanobacteriota > Vampirovibrionia > Gastranaerophilales > Gastranaerophilaceae > Zag111. The sequence continues at coordinate 35,227 of CALUYV010000010.1, forward strand.
TGCAAGTATCGCAATAGCAACCCAATAAAGAGCCGTTAAAACTTTTACTCTTTTATTGCAGCCTCTACCTCTGGGTAATCTGCGGTTTTTATCCTTCTCTCCGCTGTTCACAATAAATCCCTCTTATCTAAATATATTATCACAACAGAAGTTAAATAACATAATTATTAATTAAATTTACGAAATTATTTTTTTGATTAAATTTATTGTATATTAGTAATATGAAAAAGTACATAACAGGAATAACATCTTTATTGTTTTTGACATTCTCGCTATTCTCATACGGAATAGCAGAGGAAATTCCGACAAAACAGACCGAAAACAATACACCTCAAGCAGCCAAAACACCGGCTTCTGTTGATAACACCCCTGATATTAAATCTGATTCCATAACAAAATTTGAAAAAACCGCAGTGGTTGTTACATTGTATGACGGAGTTTATTTACGTTCAATGCCGAATAATGTTGACAGCACAATTCTTGAAACTTTTGACAGAGGGATTCCGCTCAATATTTCGGGAGAATATAACGATTTTTATCAGGTTCATCTTGCACGGGATGATTATGCCTGGATAGACAAAAAATCTGTTGCCCCTATAAATGGATACAACAATTCACCTGCAAATATCGAAAGTTTTGTATATGAAGAAACTCCGGAAATGAGAATTTATACTATTAAGTTGAATAAAAAAGTTCCTTACCTTTTATCTGAGTCTATTTTATATAGAACTGAGCATTTCATAAAATATTCTGACGGACTGGATCTTATTGTATATAATGTAAATGATTATCCTGAAAACAAATACGAAATACACCTGAATAAAACAGGAGCAAAAGATTTCGGGTACAAAATCTTTTATAAAAATAACAATGAACTCGTTATAAAAGTTAAAAATTATCCCGTTATAAAACCGCCGAAATTTCTTGAAGGCATTAAAATCACACTTGCAAATACGGTACAGGATTCTGACAGCGAAAATTTGAAAGCCCAAAATGAATTCCTTATTCAAAAATTAAAGAATTTGTTAGAAAAATCCGGAGCGGCTGTATGTTTATCAGATACAACAGAATGCAAAGATACGGATATATTTCTTGCTGTTAACCTGGTTAATTCTTCTGACGATTTTAAAAATAAAACGGGCGGAGTTTCCGCTTCATACTATTATGCCCACTCCTCAGGACTTGCCTCAAAAATTTCTGATACCCTTGCTTTTCATACGGCATTGAAACATTACGAAATAGAAAGAAAAGCAGAAGATATTATTATGAATACGGAATATCCTTCAGTTTTGATTAATATTTCACACAAGGCGCAATCCGGTATTGATAACGATTTATCAGACAAAGAATTTTGCAGTTCAGCAGCAAAATCAATAGTTAAAGGACTTATGCAGTATTTCAACGACAAACCGATTGAAGTATGTGAATATAAGCCTAAAAAGCATAAGAAAAAGAAAGAATAATTAAATGTTTGATAAGAATTTAAAAACAGGGGCATTTATAGTACCGACAGGCATTGGAGCATCTATCGGAGGATATGCGGGAGATGCAGGTGCTTATGCCCGAAAATTTGCTGAAAATACAAATTTAATAGTAAACCCGAATGTTGTAAATGCCGGCGGTTTTTCGGCAATTACCAACAAAATGCTTTATACAGAAGGTTTTGCAATTGATATGTTTTTTAAAGGGGAAATTAACCTAATGCCGTCCAAGAACAACAAAATCGGCATCATTTATGATAAAGCCATACCGCAGGAGATATTAAATATACATATAAACACTCAAAATGCTGTTCAGGTTGTTTACGGAATTGATATCGGCGGTTATACCATAACGGAAGAAGAAGTCGGGGTTGAATTTTTTGTCGATAAATGCGGGATTTCAACAGGGAATGTAAAAAATATTGAAACCCTCGGCAAATCATGTGAAAAACTATTAGCCTCCGGTTGTGATGCAATCGCAATTGTATGTTTGTTTGAGGATTCTTTTGAAGATAATCCCGATTATGCAAACGGTACCGGAGTCGATCCTGTTGGCGGAGTCGAAGCAATACTATCACATTACATAACTAAACATTATAATATTCCTTGTGCACATTCACCTGCATTCAGAGATTGCGAAATAGAAAAAAGTATTGTTAACCCGAAATCAGCCTCAGAATATATTACTCCGACATTCCTGCCCTGCATATTATTAGGGCTTTCGCAGGCTCCAAAAATAACAAAAATCAATTCAAATAACAGTATAAACATCAGTGATATTGACTTTCTTGTTATGCCGTACAATTCACTCGGTTCTGTTCCTGTCCTTGAAGCAATCTCCCGCAGCATTCCGGTATTTGCAATACGGGAAAACACAACCGTTCTTGATGTGGATGCCGTTAAACTTGGGATAAAAAACAGTATTATTGAAGTTCCTGCTTATGATGAATGCCTGAAATTAATTTTAAAAAGTTAATAGTTCCGGCTCTTTTTCAAGTTCATAAAATAGTTTGGCAGAAGATTTAAACATTGCAGGATTTGCACTTACATAAAATTTACCGTTCCCCTCTATTTGGGATGAAGTCAACAAGCCTTTCTGGGCTAAATCTTCTTTTATAAATTCCGCAAAATCCTCCGCCGGATCTATAAACATTTCAGAAGGTGCAAATTTTGCAAGAATATCTGTTAAAAACGGATAATGAGTACAGCCCAGAACAATTTTTTCAGGCTTATTCACAAGCATTTTATCTAAATCATTTTTTATAATTCCGGCACTTTTTTCTTCATTTATCAGAGATTTTTCTACAATATTGACCCATTCAGGACAAAACTGTCCGAATACTTCCATATCCGGATTATATTTTGCAATTTCTCTCGGATATGCCTGAGAAAGAATAGTTCTGTGTGTTGCAAAAACACCGAGCCTTTTAATCGGAAGTTTTGCCAGAAGTTTTGCTGCAGACTGAACAATCGGATAAATTTCAAAATTGTATTTATCTTTAATATCCTGATATATAGTAGAAGAAGTTGTATTACAAGCCATAACAACGGCTTTACAACTCTGCGATTCAAAAAATTTAAATATACTGTCGGAATACTCAAGCAGTTGTTCTTTTGTTTTTTCACCGTACGGAGTATGGATAGTATCCCCGTAATATATAAAATTTTCATTCGGGAGAAGTTTTCTAACCTTGTTCAAAACCGTCAGCCCGCCGACACCTGAATCAACAAAACCAATCGGGGAATTACTGTTAAGTTTGCTATTTAAGATATTCATAAATACCCTCAGCTATTGCCTTTGCGGTTGCCTGTTTTCTGCTTTCGGTAACCAACTGCTCCCGTTCTGCAGCGTTTGAAAGGAAACCGACTTCAACTAAAACAGCCGGTGCTGTCGTGTGATTTATAACATAAAATTTCGATTTAAACAAGCCGCGGTCTTTTGCTTTAATATGATTGAGCATCGAGGCGTGAATTGTTTTGGCAAGCGTTAAACTGTTATCTTTATAATAGTGGGTTTCAACACCGTTAGGAGATTCGGAATTGCTTGAATTAACATGGACACTTACAAACAAATCAGGATTAACATTTTCACTTATCGCAACACGATCCTGAAGCGATACCGTAGAATCGTCATCACGGGTCATATAAACATCTACGCCTTTACTCGTCAGAATCTCCGCTACACGATTTGAAATATCAAGAGTTATATTTTTCTCGTTAATTTTACCGCGAATAGCACCGCAATCGCTGCCGCCATGACCCGGGTCAATTACAACAACCATCTCTGCAGGCTTATTCGGAGATATAACTACCGGAGGCACAGTGATAACAGGAGATTCATCCTTTTTAGGGAGTTCAATAACTTTTGATTTAATTTTCAGGCGGATAGTTTTACCGTCATTGCCTGTATGAATATCAACAATATCCTCTTGATACAAAGGAATTGTTAATTTAATTCCTTTGCCGGACAATGAGGACATTTCTGCACCGTCAAAGAGCAAAGACTCTTTTAAATCAATATCATTGACTTTATTCACATTGAATAAATACAAATCAATTTTATCGGATTGTCTGTCTATACCGTATGTAACAGGTTTTGAAAAAATCAATTTTACACAATGGGTTGTTGTGTCAATAATATCATCAGTAACGGAATTAAATACGGCATCCGGATGCTGGAGCAGCGGTCGTTTGCCGGTTATTGTATCTACAAATTCAACATTCTGCCCGTCAGGAGAAATAACAGGCATATAGGCTTCAGCATATTTGCTTGTTATGACAATTCTGGCAGTCGTATTTTCAAACTGACCTATCTTTACTGTTTCTGTTTGTGTTATATACAATTCCCTGTTGCGAATTGCAGGATTTACAATTGTATTCGGAATATCATACACAATACGGGTAGGATTTGACAGTGTAAACGGTTTTGTTAATGTAACCGCACCAATACCGTTAACTTGAATTACACCGTTTTTAATATCAAAATTATCTATATAATATTTGGAATTAAGCAAAAGTTCTTTTTTTGTCAAAACATAATTTTTATCTTCCGTAGTTGCGCCGAGCTGAAATGCGGCGTTAATCTGGCTGACTATATCATTAGCAGCAATTTGCAGAGGAATCTGGATACCTACAGGAGTATAAAATTTACCTATTGTTGAAGCCGCATCAGTATAAACATGCTGGAAATAGTAATTCTGTATTTGTGCTGTTGCAAACCTGACAAATAAAGTATTACTCAAAATCTTCAACTGTATATTTTTCGGATTGAAAGATTCTTTATAATGAATAACAACTCTTACTATATCAGGAGAGTTTGAATACTGTTTTACAATAATTTCTTTTATCTCCGAAGATGCGATAACAAAATCCTGTGCGGTAGTCTGCAGCAATGCCGAATCTATATCAAAATATGCTTTGTGAGCCGCTTCATCAACATGGAGTTTCGGAACAGTCTGAAATGCCAGATCATCGCTGCTTTTTGTATTTATAGTTAAAAATGCCGCAGAATTATCATATACAACAGAAGTAATGTCAATATTTGCAGCCAGAACTTTCCCCGCAAAGCAGAGGATAAATGCGATTATACATATAAAAGTTAGAAAAAATTTTTTCATAAGTATTACCTAAGAAAATTATATAATGCTTTTTAATAAAATCAAAAATGTTAATTATTTTAAATGAAACAAGTTCATGGTGACAGTAGGCGTCATCCCCGAGTTGGGGAGGGTATCTTGCAAACCCCCTTCCCAAGTTGAGAGGAAACCACAGAATGCTCCTTCCCCTGATTGGGGAAGGTTGGGATGGGGAGTATCCCGTAAGGTTTTTTGTCGTCATTCTGAACAGCGGAGCGTGATTCAGAATCCCCTGCATTCACCGCTTTGGCGTCACTCCGGTTGGATTTTCGGTAGGGCAATGCGTGAGCGACAGCGAGCCAAGCCCGTAAGGTGGAGGGAAACGATGAGTTTTCCGACCGCCCGAATAATCCAAATTCGACACGGAGTCCCCTGC
>CALUYV010000011.1 GCA_944325095.1 Candidatus Gastranaerophilales bacterium
AATAGAGAATGAAAAAGAAAACTCTTTCTATAAAGAAAGAGTTTGGAAATTTTGTATAATTCCCCGATTGTAGTAAGTAGAAATTCCATCGTGTTATTTAACATATATATAAAGTGAATTTATTTCTCCTTTTTTCAGTTTTTCATTTTTTCGTTACATTTGTTAATATCTTTTCTTTTTAAGCAATATTTTTATTCAAAATAACTTTATATATACAGGGGAAAATATACGGGGGAATTTTATGCCTGATATTAATACTAAATATTCTGTATCATCGTTTCAGCAGTGTGACGGCACTAATTTTTCGACGGCTGGAGTTGATACCGGTGTAAAAGTCGGAAGCGGCAACTTGGGTATTTACACAGGTGTCGGGGCAACTTTTGATGGTAAGCCGTTTAGTGCAATTATTGATTTTAAAGGTTCTGTGCCGTATGGCGAAAGCTGCGTTTCCGGCGGGTTCAGGGTTAGAAACAATTTAGGCGAAGGCTCTCAGACTGTTCAATTCAGGGTTCAGCCTGCAACTGTAACTATTCCGGTTGCCCGAAATACAAGTATTTACACAACTCCTTATGTTGCTGCAAAAGTTAATTATAAATCCGGCGGAATGGATACAACTGTCGGGAATTTTACCGGAATTTCAACAAAAGTCGGAAAGGCAAATATATTTGTTGAAGGTCAGATTTATGATGTAACTAAGGTTAATGCAAATACTACCAGTGTAAATGTCGGGATTTCTATTCCTTTGAACGGAGGAAAGTAAAATGGGGCTTCCTATAGGCAAAGCTGCAGGTTTGTTATTTGGAAAAGGTTTAGGGATTATAAAAGTTAAGCCGCAAAAATTACACGGTATAAATCCGGTGCTTATTTATCCGAAAAACGGAAAGTCGTTTGAATTGCCGCGGTTTTGCACGGAAGAAATGCAGACCGCATTAAAAATGAATAAAACTGCAATAAAACAGGTAAAAACCCCTTCTGTAAAATTTTATCCCGAGGCGGATGCTGTGGATTTGAAGCGGCTTACTTCAACTTCTATTGAAGATTCTTATTCAAGGGTAGAGTGGACAAATCCTAAAGACGGCAAGGTCTATAACCTTTTAAAACAGGGTGAAACCGAAGATGGCAAAGTTATTGTCAGAATATTGAATGAAAACGGAGGATTTATTAAAGAAGCACGGTTAACGCCGAAAGTTATCGGGATTCCTGATAACTATACAACTACTTTCGGAGATTTAGGGCTTACTCATGGCGAAATGACAAATATTTTTGCAAAAAGAAATAATCCTTTTGCAAAGTATGTACCTTTTAATATTTCACGGCAAGCCATTTTTCAGCATAGAGAACTGGATGAGATTTTTGAATATGTGAATAAAGGCGGAAAACTGGATTATCTTTCTTGTTCTTACGGCGGAAAAGTTTATCTTAAGAAAAAGATTTCATTATTGGATCCTAATATGAAACAATTACTTGAAGAACAGCAGGGGTATGACAGATTAGCGCAAAACGGAACAAGAATATTAAATGCAGCGGGTAACGCTTCCCTTGCCGAGTCGGGTAAAAGCGGCGGGTTAGCGTGCGATATTCTTACAACAAATGCAAAAGCGGAAGGTGTCGGTTCTTTAAATCCTGCAACAGGCAAAATTTCTGACTTTTCACTGTCCAGAAATTCAAATCTAACCCAGCATTATGAAGTTGGTGAATTTATGCCGTCATTAACTCCTGACGGAGTTAATATAACAGGTCTGGCCGGTACTGATATGGGGTTTGTTTCATCAAGCCTAAGACGCAAGGCAGCAAATCCTCTGCTTGGCAAGTCTGTTGATAAGGTTCAGCATCTGAGTTATACAATTGATTCCCGTCTGCGGGATATTCAAACTCAAATATGGAAACTTTTTAAGTCCGGCAAATCTGCTGATGAAATAATGAAAGAAAAAGCCCTGCTTGAAGAACAGAAAATGCTGTATAGTCAGAGAAAACGCAAACTTTTCGATTATGCAAATGAACTCAGAGTTATTGACGGAAAATATCAGGTTCCGTTTGATAGACTTACCGGTACATCAATATCAACTCCTGTAAGAACGGCTAAACTTGCATTAAATGATATGATGGAAGGTGTAATTTAAACTCCGGCAGATTGAACGGGGCAGATTTTACAGTAAAATTTTAAAAAGGTCGCATAGAAGTTTCAATTTAGGAGTATTATTTTTCAAAGTTTCCAGTTTTTTTATTAAGTAGTTGTACATTTCTTCATTAGAATTTATGCTGATATTCTGGAAAATTTCATAAGGTTCTACTTCAAGTATTTTTGCCATATTTTCAAGGGTGTTTAAAGTCATAAACCCTCTGCCTGTTTCAATATAACTTAACGAGGTTGTTGCTATATTTAAGGCTTCAGCAAGTTTTTCCTGACTCAACCCCTTTTGTTTCCTCAAATATTGGATTCTTTTTCCTAACTGTTTATTTATTTCTGATTTCATCTTTGGATACATAATTACTGACCATATTGTTATAATATTTTCATATTTATTTGAAAACAAATATATATAATCTATTCTTATATAGAGTAAATATATTGGCTTATTAGATTCAGTTTATTTTATAGTATTTTTGTAGGTAGTTGGAGTTATGTAATATGATTAAGGTCAGTGTAATTATTCCTGTTTATAATGTTGAAAAGTATTTAGGGCAATGTCTGGATAGTATATGCAGCCAGACACTCAAAGATATCGAAATTATCTGCGTTGATGACGGCTCAACCGATAATTCGTTAGAAATTTTAAACCGTTATTCTCAAAACGATTCCCGTATTGTTGTAGTTTCTCAAGGTAAAAATAAGGGGCTTTCTGTTACAAGAAATACGGGTCTTGCGATAGCAAAAGGTGAATTTATATGTTTTATTGATTCTGATGATTATATTGATGAGAAATATCTTGAAAAATTATATAATTGCGCCGTGAAATATGATTGTGAAATTGCCTGCTGCGGATTTATCAGAGTAAGCGGTAATCGAAAATATAAAATGATGCAATTTGATAAAGAAGAAGTATTTAAAACAATAGAAGATAAAATGAATGCGGCTAAAGTGCCTGAACATAATTATGTTTGGGGCAAAATATTCAACAGGAGAAAGTTTCTTGATGGTAATCTTGTGTTTGCTCCATACAGGTATTACGAAGATATTGAAATAACCCTTAGAATATTGAATACTTTAGGGAATATGGTTACAGTTCCTGATATTTATTACTATTATCGTAAAAATCCGGATTCTATAATTCATGTACCGACAACAAAGAAAAAACAGGATTTTGATTGGGCAGTTTCCGAGTTATATAATTATGCTGCTCAAAATAATATTACATTGCCGGAAGATAAATTATTTGAGAGAAAATATTTTATTAAACTCTGGGGTTTTACTCTTTTAAAAATTTATAAGAAAGAGTTTTTCATCAGGGTAAAATTGTTTGGTTTTATTCCGCTGTTAACAATATCAAGATGAAATTTATTTAATTTCTTTCTGGTATGCCCATGCCGAGTGGTTATGGATGCTTTCAAAGGCTTCGCAGTCAACCTCAAACTCTTTTACTACAGGGTGGTTTCTTAGTTTGACAACAACATCTCTTAAAACATCTTCTACAAATTTAGGATTATCCCATGCTTTTTCCGTTACAAATTTTTCATCCTGTCTTTTTAATAACGGATAAACCGGACACGATGCGCAGGATTCAATGAGTTCTATCAAATCTTCAAGCCATACATGTTCTGTTTCATCATACGAAATTTTAACGGAAATCACTGCTCTCTGATTATGTGCTCCGTTGTCCGAAATCTCTTTTGAACAAGGGCATAATGTCGTTACGGGAACTTTTACACCCAGTATAAATTTGTATTCGTTTTTGTCTATTATTCCTTCAAAAGAACAATCGTAGCACATAGGGGCAGACAATCCGGTTACTGGTGCTTTTTTATCAACGAAATATTTAAAACAAAATTCTAATTCGCCGCTTTGGGCATGCAGGTTTTTTATAATTTTTTCAAGGCATCCTTTGATATCAATTCCGAGCAGGTCTTTAGTTCTCCATTCGTTCAAAACTTCTACAAATCTGCTCATGTGGGTGCCTTTATAATCTCTTGGCAAAGATACACAGGTTCTTGCTGTTGCATATACGACTTTGTTGGATTTGTTTTTTCGCTGTATAATCAACGGCAATTCAACATGCTTGATGCCTACTTTTTGTATATCAATATTTCTGTTATCCTGCGTATTTTGTACATCTTTCATCTGATTATTTTCCGTTGTTTGTTATTTTACTGTCTGCTTTTTGATTTCTTTTTTTGCTTGTTGCCACAATTTATCGTATTCATCGAGCGAATATTCCGTTAATGGTTTTTCCGCTAATTCTTCCATTTTGCGGAATCTTTTTTCAAATTTTTTATTGGCTTTGAGCAGTGCCTGTTCTGCATCAATTTTATTCCAACGTGCAAGATTTACAACCGCAAATAGAATATCGCCGAATTCTTCTTCCATATTGAGTTTATCGCCGTTTTCTTTTGCCTGTTTAAATTCTTGAAATTCGGATTTGATACAATCGTATAAAGTTTCTTCATCAGGCCATTCAAAACCTTGTTTTACGGCTTTTTTTGAAATCTTTTGTGCAGAAATCAGTGCTGCCTGGCTTCTTGATATTCCGTCCATTGCGGATTTTCTGTGAGTTTTTTCTTCTGCCTTTAACTTATCCCAGGCTTGAAGGACATCATCAGAATTATCAATTTTTGCATTTCCGAAAACATGCGGATGTCTGTGTATGAGTTTTTTGTTTAATTCCTGCGCTACATCCTCAATATCAAAAGCCCCTTCTTCCGAGGCGATTTGTGAATGAAGAACAACCTGCAGCAAAACATCTCCGAGTTCTTCTTTCAGGTGTTTCATATCATTATCATCTATTGCATCTACTGCCTCATAGGCTTCTTCAATCATATTCGGGCGCAGTGAATAATGTGTCTGCTCTCTGTCCCACGGGCATCCGTCAGGTGCTCTGAGTTTGCGTATTATAGATATCAATTCTTCCAGATTTTTATATTCCATATTCATATTTTAACACAAATCATTCAAAAGGTGGATTTAAAAATCAGACACTATGGTAAACTTTGAATGTGGATAGAAAGAAAGAGGTTTAACCATGTCAACTGTAGAAAAAATTACCCAATTAAGCCATCGTATCTTTAATACAAGTGCGAATGAGCAAAACACTTCAAGAACAAGCAATCCTTTTGCTGTTTCAAATTTTCAGAAAAATATTCTGACTGAAGATGTTTTTGAATCAAGTAAAGCAAAAGAAGCAAAAAATGTTAGTTTTACCGGAAATCTGAGTGCAGGTTCTAAAAGAATCTACTCGACTTTTGTCGGCTCTCTCAGTGATCTTGGCAGCAAATTCTATGAAGGTATAGAAAATATTGTTGCATTCAGCCGTAAAGTTTGGGACGGTGTTGTTAATACCTGGAATAAAATTCAGGAAATCGGCAACAAAGAAATCAATTTAGAAGGTGCTAAAAATGTACTGAATAAAGAAATTTCTTTAGATGGTGCAAAAAATGTTCTTTCAATGGATATAACATCACTGTTTGCAAAACCGAAAGAACGTGAAATTGCAAAAATGGCAAAAATGGATCCTCATTCTGAGGTTAAACCAATGTTGAAAGAGGCATTATCAGCATTAGAGGCTGATATGACAGCGGCTGCATAGGAGGGTTAGATGGATAATAAGAATAGTATTAAAAATAATAAGAACTTTAATAAAGTAAGCAACATTATTGAATCTCTGGCAATCAATCCTAATCCTGATTCAGTTGCTGTATTGGAAGAAATCGGAACCAATTCTTCAATTGATGAAGTCAGAGAATTAACCTCAAGAGCACTGGTAAAAAGAAATGAGCACAATTCATTATCTGTTGTCATTGCAAACAGAGGCAAAGGTATCAACGACATGTCTACAGTTGTCGCTATGAGTACAATAAACGAACTTTTATCTCTTGAAAATAAAGAAGAAGCTATGAAAGTTCTTGAAAATACAATTTCTTCAGAAACATTTGATGAAGAAGTTAAAGAAAATGCTCGTTCAGTAAAAGCATTGATGGCTCTTAGTTAACGGTAATCTAAGTTATTTGGTTAGATTATATTTCATATATAAAAAAGAGGTTAAAAGCCTCTTTTTTTATTGTTATTTTTTAGTAAGGCTTATTTACAAGTGAATTATGGGTGTTGATTTCTATTTTATCATCAAGGGGTTTCAATTTAATTTTTTTGCCGTATCTTTTTTCAAGAGCAAGTTCAATAAGATAGTCCGCAAATTGAGGGTTTTTCGGAAGAAGCGACCCGTGCAGATATGTACCGAAAACATTTTTATATCTTGCGCCTTCAAACCCGTCACAACCGTTATTTCCGTGTCCTGTTATACTTTTCCCTAGCGGTTTTGTGTTCCCTTCAAGATATGTCAGCCCGCTGTGGTTTTCAAAGCCCACAAGAGTATCCGGAGTCAGAAAATCTGTTTTAACTGTTACATTTCCTATAAATCTGTTTTTCCCCGCAACAGTGTAAATATCAAGCAGTGATATTCCTTTTAACTTTTCTTTTCCATGCGGCTGGTAATAATGCCCGAAAAGTTGATATCCTCCGCAAATCCCGAGGAATACCGCACCTGCTTCCATCCGGTCTGTAAGTTCTGCTTTGCGGGAATAAAGTTCTTTTGCAACATCTTCCTGCTGCTTATCCTGACCGCCTCCGATAAAATATAAATCGTTGTTTCCGATTTTATCCCCGATATTTATATTGTTAATTTCAACTTTTATATTGCGCCATTCGCATCTTTTTTTTAATGTTATTATATTCCCTAAATCTCCGTACAAATTTAATAATTCCGGATATAAATGCGCAATTGATATTGTTAAGTTACTCTCTTCCATACTCTGGATTATAGCATAAAAATATCTCGTATCCGAAATGCCAAATTTTTACTTCCTTTATTTATGTTATATGCTATAATCTGTTTATGAGCGAGCATAAAAATTTGAGTTTTACAACCCAGAACAGGCTGATTATTTTCGGTTTGATTCTAAGTACATTGCTTATCATGGCAATTGCACTTTTTGCAATAAATAATATTCAAAAGAATCTTGATGAAACATATCAGAGTTTCGGGCAGGTTTTATCCAAAACTCTGGCTATTGAAAGTGTTGAAGTTGCTAAAAATGTTTCCGGTGATAAAGTTTTTCAGGTGTTGAAAAAACATTCCGATTCTATTATTAATTCTCATCCGGATATTATTTTTATTGAATTTCGTGATACTAACGGACATATTATTTCCAGTGCAAAAAACGAGGAAATGAAAAATTTTAGCAAAAGAGGAATTTCTGTTTCCTCTCCGCTGATTGATTATTCTACAAATACTACAATAGGTGCGGTTACCATAGGTTTGTCCGGCTCTTTCATCAGTAAAATTTCCTCCACAACCAGAATGTCTATTTTGTTTGTGTTTGCTATTGTCTGGCTGGTTTTTGCTTTTGTTATTCTAATAAATACTTATCTTATAACAAGGGAATTAAGAATACTTCATGACGGAGTAAAGAAAATATCATCAGGCGAATTCGGCTACAGAATTGAAGGCAAAGAGGTCAGCGAAGAAGTACAGGAATTGTTTAATGCTTTTAATGATATGTCTGTAAGATTGAATGTTTATGAGGAGCAAAATATTGAGCAGTTAACTCTTGAGAGAAATAAACTTGAAGCCGTTTTGATGAGTATTGCAAACGGTGTTGTTGTTTGTGACAACAATGATAATGTTGTTTTAATAAATAATCATGCAAAAGAACTGCTTGAACTGCAGGATGATCAGCTTCTTAATACGAATATCCAGCAGTATGTTGATACAGAAGGAGAATATTGTTTTGCTGATAAAATAACCGAATATAAACAACTCTTGTTAAACGAAAAATCTTCAAAATCTGTTACTTTTAATATAACTATCGGCGGAAGAATATTGAAATCAATAATTTCTCCTATGTATTCCCAGTCCGGAGATTATCTCGGGTATATTATCGTAATGATTGATGTTACAAGAGAAACCGAAATGGATGAGATGAAATCACAATTTATCTCGAATGTATCTCACGAGTTGAGAACTCCTGTTACGGTTTTGAGAAGTTATATTGATACTCTTTATAATTACGGTAATGAATTTGATTATGAAACTCAAAAAGAATTTATCGGCACTATAAATACCGAAATTATAAGACTTAACAGTATGGTGAATGATATTTTGGATTTTTCAAGGCTTGAATCTAATGCGAAAATTGAAAAATCGGAAAATGATCTTTCCCAGCTTGTAGATGCCTGTGTTTCTCAGGTTGAGGTTCTGCTTAAAGAACATAATTTAAAAATAGAAGTTGAAAAGGAATCCGATATTCCTTTGATAACATGTAATTATGACAGTATAGCAAGGGCTTTTACAAATTATCTGTCTAATGCCATAAAATACGCTCCTCAAGATTCTGTAATAACTGTACGGCTGTATAAAGAACTGGATAAAAATCTTGTTACATTAACCGTTCGTGACGAGGGTATCGGTATTGCGCCTGAATATCAGAAAAAAGTTTTTGACAGATTTTTCAGAATTGAAAATAAAACCCACAGTGTAAAAGGTACCGGTTTAGGCTTGCATCTTGTAAAAACAACCATAGAAAAACATCATCACGGACATGTTTTTGTTAATTCACAGCCAAATCACGGTGCAACTTTCGGATTTTCTCTGCCTGTTGATTTATCTCTTGTGGAAGATGACAGTGATAGTTTGATTTAATCGCCCGTGTGATTATTGAAATACAATTATCTTTATTATAATATTTCAAAAAGTTTATACAATTCTGACGGGGCAGCGGTTATGGAAATATTGTTAGAAAAACAATCAGATATATATACTCTTGAAAAAGATTATGAAATATCAATTTCAGAAACAGAGTGTTCTCATCGGGTCAAGCCTGTTGTTTTATTTAATTATATGCAGGATCTGGCGGAAAAATCTATTGCAAGAATAGGCGGGCAGTACAGTTGCAGCGGTCTTGCACAAAAAGGCTGCGGCTGGTTTATAATCCGCTATCGTATAGAATTTGATAATTATCTTCCGAATTTAAAAAATATAAAAATAAAAACGGAAAGCAGAGGATGCCAGAAATCAACATTCTACAGAGATTTTGAAATTTATGATAATAATACCCAAAAACGCATTTTGCGGGCTGTTTCCAGTTGGTTCATTGTTGATTTAAATAAAAAATCCATTGTAAATATTGAAAAAGAATACCCTGATTTTTTACAATTTGCACCAAGAGATAATGATTTAAAGTTGAATAAATTAAAACCTTTAACCCGTGTTGATAGGGAGAAATTCTTTGATGTCAGGTATGATGACCTTGATATCAATAACCATGTTAATAATACTGTTTATATTACCTGGGCATTAGAGGTGCTGGATTATAATTTCAGAATAAACCACACTATTAAATCAGTGGATGTTTATTATAAGCATGATGTATCATACGGGGAGCCGGTTTGTTCTCAGGCATATATTGATGAAAATAATTTGGTATCCGAACATTTGATAAAAAATGCCGATACCGGTGAGAGTTTATGCCTGTTGAAATTTACATACGAAAAAATCTAGTCAAAATACAGTATTTATGGTATAATCCATTTAAGTTATTTTAGTTTTGTGAGTATAGGGAGTAAAAAGTGTATGAAAGAGAATATTTTATCACTGTTAGATAAAAATACTAAATTGTACGGTGAACGTATTGCACTGGGAAAAAGAAATAAATATGGCTGGAAAGAACTTACATATAAAGGTTTGAGTCTTTTAACAAAGCAGATTGCGAGTTATTTAATTTCGGATTTGCAAATGCAAAAAGGCGATAAATTAGCAATTCTTGCAGAATCAATGCCGGAAATGGGAGCCTGCGTATTCGCCTCCGTTATTTCAGGGATGATAACAGTTCCTCTGGATAACAAATTGACTATATATGAACTGGTTTCTATTTTAATGAATTGCCAGCCGTCTGTGCTTGTCGTATCGCTTGCAAATCTGGAAAAGGGTTATGAACTGCAAAGAAAAGTTCCTTCTATCAAACATTTGATATTGATGGATGAACACAGCCAGACTGTAGATATTCCGAGCATTTATACTCTGCCTCAAGGTTCTGAATGCAGGTGGCGGCATCGTTCTTTGAGAGATACTGCTTTGATTATTTATACTTCAGGTACAACAGGTGCGCCAAAAGGCGTTCAGACAACTTTTGGAAATATGACATCTCAGGTTCTCGGGCTGGTTAGTATTTTGTCTGAGATTTTACCTTATGAACAGGTTAATTTACTTTCTATATTGCCTATGAATCATTTATTTGAACTGACGGTCGGATTTTCAACATTCTTAAATAGAGGCTGTTCTATATATTATCCGCAGAGTTTGAAACCTAAAGATGTTCTTGGCGATATGCGCGAGAAGAAAATAGATTTTATGATTGTTGTACCTGCTTTCATGAAATTGTTAAAAACTACAATAGAAGCCGATATAAGAGCATTGCCGGAAGAAGAAAGGCTTTTGTTTGAAAAATCTTATGCTGCTGCCGAATATATAAGTGATTATTCTATCAGACGTCAGTTATTCAGAAGCATTCTTGCAAAATTCGGCGGTAATTTCTATGGATTCATCTCAGGAGGAGCACCGTTAGAGGCTTCTGTCGGAGAGTTCTTTGAAAGAATAGGTATAAAGGTGTTCCAGTGCTACGGTTTGACAGAAACCAGTCCTATTATTTCAATAGACAGAGGCGAGGATAGAAAATTATTGTCCGTTGGCCCTGTTTTAAGTTCTTATGAAGCAAAAATTGATGCTGAAACAGGCGAGCTGCTTGTCAAAGGCCCGTCTGTAATGAAAGGATATTATAACAATCCGGAAAAAACAGCAGAAGTTTTAGAACCGGACGGCTGGTTCCATACAGGTGATATTGCAAACTTTGATGAGGATGGCAGATTGTATATTACCGGCAGAATTAAAAATATGATTGTTTTATCCGGCGGTAAAAAAGTCTTTCCGGAAGAAGTTGAGGCTGTTTTAGAACAAAATAAAAACTTTGCGGAAGTTTGTGTGTTTGGAGCAAAAAGACATTCCGGCATAAAGGACGGAACAGAAGAAATCATGACAGTTATTGTTCCTACTGCTGAAATTTTAGAAAAGTATCAGGATGAAGAAGAACTGCGCAAATATGTTGTTCAGGAGGTTAAGAAACTTTCAGTACAATTAGCACCGTACAAACGTCCTGTAAATATCGTTGTTCGAAAAGAGCCGCTTCCAAGGACTGCAACAAGAAAAGTAAAACGAAATGTTGTAAAAGAAGAGATTATGGCATAGAAATAAAAAAATCCTGTCTTGATAGACAGGATTTTTTTATTAAATATATTTATCCGAGAATTTCAAAAACCGGACCTTCAAATATTGTTTCCGGAGTATCTTGTACATATTTGTGTTCGATATTCCCTTTTTTCATTTGTCTGGCAATAAATTCATCTGCTTCGCGGTCTTTTCCGACAATTGTCAGAGAATCTTTATTTATTGCAATGCCTGCCTGCGCTTCTGTAATCTCGGTTCTTATTTTTGCAGGTGTTGTATTGATATATCCTTTTAATTCAAAATACGGCTTAATTAAATCAAGCGGCTTTTTTGCCGGAATGTTATTATACGGTAAGTGAATTGATTTAAAAGCAAGGTTATTGCTGGCTGTTGTTCTCATAGTTTTCTCCTTTTTGGCTGACTGTTTTCTTTCTGTATAATAAATACCTGAAGATAAAATTTTTTGCTAGTTATTTTAAAATATTTTTACTTTTTTATCTGATTGTTGTTTTAATATGTTCATTACTTCTGAGATAACAGGCATCCACCGGTCATTTTGTTCAGCCTGCAGCGGTTTTACTGTGTCATAGTATCCTGTATTATCGCCGGTGAGTTTGAACCAGCGAAAGTTTGGATACTTATTGAACAGTCCGATTGTTTTGACTCCCAGTGCGCCTGCAAGATTTAATATTACATTATCTGTAGAGATTACAATATCCATATTCTTCAAAGCGCATGCCGTGTCTGTAAAATTTTCAAAAGTTTTGCCCAAATTAACTATTCTGTTATCGTTTTCATCTTCCATATTGAAGGAATAAAAATCAATATTTTTTAATTCAAGCAATTTTGAGAATTTGCTAAAATCAATATCTCTCCCGTTGTAATTGGATGTTTTATTTCCGTGATAAGCAATTCCAACTTTCAGGCAGTTTGAGTTTTTAATAAATTGTTTCGTATAGTTTTTCACTTTTTGTTCTGAAACATCAAGATATCCTTTGCGATAAGGCAGGTTTTCGGCTGATATTTTAACAGCAAAAGGAACATCTATAAGAGCAATATTGTAATCGTATTCAATATTTGCAATATTTGTATCTTCCGGCAGGATTTCAATTCCTCCGGCAATTTTTTTTGAATTTTTTATCAAATCATAAAGTCCATCCTGAACGACAAATATCACTTTCCTGCATAATTTTTTTAATCCGGGCAAAAAGCGGCAATACATTATACTGTCCCCGAAACCCTGTTCGTAATGAACAAGCAGAATTTTATCCGAAATATCTGTTTTGAAATCCCATTTTTTATTTTTGTCAAGACCTTTCGGGTATTGAAGATTTATGTCGTTTATTAAAAATCTGTGTGTAAGATATTTGTGTCCGTTGTACAAGTCGCCGCAGCTTATTAAAAATCCGCCGTAATTATAATAATCAATATCGGTCGGGTTATTTTCCAGTAATTCTTTATAATATTTATCCGCTTTTTGTCTGTCCCCGAGTTTTTCATAGTTAAAAGCAAGACTGTGAAGTATTAATCTGTCATTTGGCTTTAGTTGATAGCCTTTTTCGTAGTAGTATATCTGTTCTTTTAAACTATCATCCTGATAGGCTTTTTTGTATAAATTTCCAAGAGTTGTGAAAATTACGGGTTTGCTTTCTTCTATATTCAGATATTGTTCATAATATTTGATTGCGGATTTGTAGTCTTTCAATTGAAAATTATAGAAATTTGCAGTAGTGATTATTTTTAGCGGCAGATTAGTTTCTGTTTCTCTGTAGTAGTTTAAAAATTCAAGACTCAGATCTCTGTTTTGTATATTTAAAAGTATTTCTGCAATATCGTAATAACTCTGTGCTTCCAGTTTTGATTTAACAATAAGAAACCGGTTTAATAAAAGTGCGTCATAATATTCTTTATTTTGTAATTTTTCTTTCTGGTAATTTCTTATTACTTTAAATAACTCATTTTTCATGCCTTCAGGTGCATTTTGTTTCATATCCGCAAATTTCTTATACACCCCGAAACATTCTTCGCTGATTATAGGAGCGGCAAGAAGGCAGGTATCAATAATAGCAAGATTTTCCTTTGTAATAAGTGTATTCTCCGGAAAAATTGTATCTTTTTCCAGAAGTGATTTTAGTGTAATATCATCCATAAGTTAATGATACCATACGGTTTCTAAATTTTTATAATATGAAAATAGTATATTTATTTACAATTTGTAAATTTTTTACTATGAAAGTAACAAAAAATTTTTTTTACGGTTATTATATAGAGGAATTGTAGTTTAGTAATTTATTTGAAAGGGTATAAAATGTTTTCAATACAGCCTATATTTACTGCATCATTGAATGCTGCACCTTCTGCATTTTTAACATCAACAACGAAACCTGTTGCAAGAAGAAAGACAGTTGATGAACGTTTGGAAGATTTCTTTAAAGATTCAAGGATTGGAGAAAGACGCCGTTTGGAAAATTTTAGAGGCGACCGTAAAATTGAAGCATACAGAGGTAAACAAAATGGTCAGGATTTCATAAATAAACTCACCACTAAATTTGAAACAGAAACAACTCCTGAATTGTATCTTATCAGAAATATGAAACCTGTTAAAGAGTCGGGTTCTAAAACTCCGAGATGGCTGGATAATGCGACTGTTCTTGTTGTAGATAAAGGCAGAAGTCAGGTTCAGGTTTATCGTGATACACTGGGTAAATCACAAGACGGTATTCTTGTAAAAATTTTCCGTACATACAACCAGTCTGTAATAAGACATTTTGAAAGTTTTGCACATATGCGTCAGGACAAATACATAATGGGATTAATCTCAAAAATGACTAAGAAAAACCTCATAAAATAGTCATGGATATACTTCTTCTATAAAAAAGAGAACTTTAGCAGAGTTCTCTTTTTTGTTATAATTTTATTTTTATTTGTTCTAAATCGTAGAAATCATTAGGGGTTGAATATTCAGTTTCATTGGAAAAGAGCAGAATTGCCGAAACATTTGCTGTCTTTCTTTTTGAATTGGCAGGAAATTTTGTTATTGGAGTATAGGAATATCCTCTAATCATTTCCGCAATTTTTTCTCTGTCCTCTTTTGATATGTTTAAAGAGGTAACTCTTACATTGTAAACTTGTCCTGTATTATCGACGGTGAAGAAGTAGTGAAACATTGTACCTGTCGGATATTTGTTTAATTCAGGAATATAAAAACTGTCATCGGTTATTCTGTTTACAAAATTGCTGCGCCATGTTCTCCAGTCAATATTTTGCAAACCGTACATATCAGTGTCTGCAATATCCGGATTAAACTGGTTCATAGCAGGGTTGATATTTTCATATCCTGTTGATTTGGTTTTGATTTTAGAAGGTTTTAATCCGGCTTTTAAATGTTTTATGTCGGTTTTATTTATTCCGGTATTTTGGTTATTGATTCTGCCTTTATTTTTGAGTCTTGCCGAGGTATTATTTATTCTTCCTTCACTGCTTAACTGTCCTGTAGTATTGTAAATTTTACCCGAGTTATTATAAATCGTATTTTTATTGTTTAGTGATATTCCGCTGTTGTAAATTTCCCGGGTATCAATTTCTAAATCCGATTTGCTATAGGAAATCTTTTTATTGCTTATATTTGCCGGTGTTGTTTTTGGCTGTGCGGCAGTTGTTGAGGTTGTTTTTTGAGGGTTATTTATTGCAAGTTCCTGACTGGAAAATTTTACGGTATAATCGACGGTTCCTATATCAGTAAACATTACTAACAAGGTTACAAATATAAAAACTATTATACCAAACGCACAACCGAGTTTTTCCATATAAAATTAGTCCAAAGTTTCCAATAACTCATTTAAATTATGAATTTTATACATAGTCGCACTGAGCAGATGAGTTTCGGCAATCAATAAGGCTGTCGGAACAAAAGCTGTCATTATACTCAAAAACATACCCTGAATGTCACCGCCTATTTCCGTAATGAAATAAGAAACATTCATAGTAAATTCAATGAGAATAATTGAGCAGGCAATAAACATTACAACCTTTTTCTCTCTTTCAAGGCTTCTCATGGAATCTAATCCCAAAACAGTAACTCCGTGTCTGTTGTAGTCATGAAATCCGTCATATTTAATTATTTCGGAGCCTTTTATCTGTTTACCGATTGTAAATGCTCTTACAAACGAGAAAAATGCGAATATAATAAGGAAAGTTGCCAGACCTAAAAATATCGGGCTGAATCTTAAACCTGAAATTCTGACCCAGTTTGCGGCTTCCGGAAAACATCCGGCAAGAGTATTTGATACACCGTAAGCCAGAAACGGGGCAGTAATTAAACCTATAATAAGTTCCAGCACCATCCGCATCTGGTTGTTTAATAGATTATTTTTTATCGTACTTATTTTATGAGTGCTTAACTTGTTCAAGTATTGGGCAATCAATCTTCTGTAATCTTTTATGACCGTTTCGAAATCTTCTCTGTATTCGTAAGCATCAAGATGTTGTTTTAAAACTTTAATCTGTCCGTGAAAATATCCGCTGCCTACAGTTACAACAGCCAGACCGCCCACAAACAGCATTGAAATAAATAACGAACTAAATCCTGATATTGGTTTGTAATAACTTAAATTTATTACATAAATTACAAAAAGAAACAATATACATACTGCAATAATACTTTTTTGAGCAATACTATTACTGCCGAAAGCACGAGAAGATGCACTGTTGAAGTTTACCAGCGAACTGACTGCGTATTTTAATGTTATGCAGACAGCAAGGATTATTAATGTTGCACCCGCAAGAAACCAGAAATTTGTAGTAAGGTTTATTACAGATGATGTATTGTCGATTTTTAATCCCAAAATATAATTAGTAATTGCAAATGCAGATATTACGGACAAAATTCCCATTGCAGCAGTAAGGATAAAATTTATATTGGAGGAAGTTTTAATATTTTGTTTAAACTCATTCGCTTTAAATCCTATTTCCTTAATGATGGAAATTCTACGCTTTTCAATATCGCAATCAAAAAGATTGCTGCTGTTATTGTTATTTATCATACTTTTCTCCTGCTGTACCGGCATTGTATCAATTTTATGTACGGTATCTTGTGCGGCTCTTTCAATATGAGCCGGTATTTCTTCATTTTGAGTTATTGCTGCTTTAATTGGCTGTTTTAGTGAATTGGAAGCAATTTCAAATTCCGGAGTTACAAGAATTTTGGAAAAATTCCTTCCGTTGCATAAAAGGCTTATATTTCTGCACTGGTTGATAAGTACATAATTGTTATATTTGTCTGTATAAACCAGTTTTAATATTTCATTATCCTGTAGTTCCGGTATAATGAAATCGGCATTGGTATTGCCGATAACAATAACTGATGTATCTTTAAACTTTTTTGATATCTCGCCGTAAGTGAGTTCAATCTCCATAATTTACCTCCCGATGGCATGCAAGAACTTTCTAAGTGACTTATTTGTTGTTACTTCATTGCCAAGAATCAGATTTGTTTCTCCCAAAACCGGCCCTAACACTCCTTTTACCATATCCAGTTTTTTAGGAGAAGCGTACAGAAACATCATGGAAAACTCATTATTTTGATTTCTCACATTTGTTACATCGTTAGGAAGTGTTTCCCAGTCAATCTGCTTGTTGGTATCTCCTTCATTTTCCAGATCCCCTATAACTACGACTGCCGGTATATAACCTTCTTTTGACATAGTTAAAGCATGGTCAAAAGCTTTTTCAAGTCCTAGCCCGTATGCTGTTCCGTATTCTTTTGAATCCAATTGTGTAAATTTTTCCATTGCCTTTCTTATATCAGAACCGGATTGCGGCGAACCTTCGTAAATGATATAAGCATCTTCCGAAACTCTCAGCATCTTAATATGATCTTCAGGGTCAAGCATTGAACATAACTGGCGTATAATCATTTTCTGGCTTGCAAGATCCTTCTGGTTTGAGGCAGACGAATCAACAAGGAAAATAACTGCAGCCTTTCTGAATTCGTCCACTTTCAGTTGTGATAATCCGAAAATTCCCAACCCTATTGCAAAAAGTACAAAAATTGTAAAAAGTGTTATTTTAATAATATTATTCATATTATATAATCTAGCATAAAATTCTGTTTTTGAAAATAATGTAAACGATTGAAAGATATATTTAATAGATAAAAAATATCTAATATTGAAATTAGAAATAATTGAAATCTTGACAATAATAATTCAGCGGATAGAATAATCTATGTGGCGCAGAGAACATTGGGGCGTCGCCAAGTGGTAAGGCAGCTGGTTTTGGTCCAGCCATCTCGGAGGTTCGAATCCTTCCGCCCCAGAATTTGAAAAGAGTTTTTGATTATTCAAAAACTCTTTTTTAGTTGTATTTTTAATTATTTAGTCCCTTACAAATTGTTAAACTATGCGACCCCGAAACTGTTCTGCATACAGGCTCACTCATCTTCACTTCGCTGCGGCGGTTCGCTTTGTAAAGTTCAGAATCACATTATAATTATCATCAAATCAACTGTCCTTCAAATATCTGCCGGAGGTTATGGTTATTTTAACCAGCCGAATAGTTTTTCAAACAAAGTTTTCTCTTTAGATTCTACCGGTGAATGTGAATCCTGTGTATGAAGCCTATTTGTAATAGCATCAATTTTCGCTCTGTACATAGCACTAATTTTTTTGTCTTTTTCGCTATCTTCTAGTTGTTTTAATGAGTTATCAAGTTTATTTTTTAAATCTGAAAATTCTAATTTTTTAATTGATTGAGTTAATCTATTAAACAGGTCTTCTGGACTCCAGAGATTTTCTTTAGGGTTTTCCAAGACTACAAATTTTAATTTAGGATACCAATTCCTATCTTTTGTTTTTGGAATTGATGTTTTTAAGATCATGTAAGCAGAAAACGGCTCATATTTTTTTATTTTAGAACCTATAAACATATCTACATCATATTTTTTGAAAAATTCATTAAAGGCTTTTGATTCTTTAACAGCCCGTAAAAGTTCTGCAGTTTCTTGAGGATAAAGGTCAAGGTAGTTGCTGTTACAGTATTTTATGGATTTTAGCCTGCCGAAATTCGGCTGTCTGTATTGTGTGTAATTATTATCTATTCTCATTTATTAATTTCTCCTATGTCGTGTTGTATAAAACTGTAAAAAGAAATTTTGCTGTTTCTATAAAATCTTTAAATTTGCACAGTTGTAAGTGGTTTTTATTTAAAAAACCAACTCAATTTTTCAAATAAATTAAGTCCTTTTGCTTTTTTTACTTTATCAAATTCAATTCTGTTATGTGTGATAATAAATTCTCTTATTTCTTTTGTTTTCGGATATAGTGAATTGATAGTATCATCCAGCATTTTTTTCATCTTGTTAACAGTATTACTTTTTTCTTCAATAATTTTTTTGTTTCTGTCAAAATGATACGGATAATTCAACCGCGGTTTTGTTTTTGCTTCCTGCAGTGCCATCATTCCGATTGTCGGCTGACGGAGTGTATTTTCAAGATGTTTTGCATAATAATATTCACAGTAATCATCAGGGTAAAATCGCGTATCAAGTTCATGAGCGGCACTTTTTGCATAAGATCTTACATTACGGTGCTGTTTTATAGGTTCAATATCTAGTTCCATGGTTTTCTCCTGATTTTTGTATGTTTATAATAAACCTAAACATTTATTATTTTGCTATTTTGCAAAATTTTATTTATATAACTTAATAAAAACTATCTTTTAATATTTTTAAATAGCAAAATTATTTTTTACGGGTTTTAAATAATACATGGAAATTTCAATAAATAAAACAACGGGTTCTTACTCTCAAAAATATACTCAAAACTATGCTAAACAACAGTCCTTTAAGGGTTATGATGCAAGACCTCTCAAAGCGGTTGTGATGACAATTTGTGATGCGAAAGGTAAATCGTTTGATATTATCAAGCAGATGTCCGAAATCGGACAAAAAGAAGGTTTCAGGGTGTATTTTACCAATCAGACCAATAAATTGTATGCAAATCTTGATTGTATAAAAAATTTTTTCAAGATAGGCACTTTCAGTTTTTCAAAATGGGCGCAGGATAATGCTGTTTTAACTCCCGATAACAGAGTTTTTCAAAATTGGAATTATCTTGAATCTTCATTTGCTAAACGAATAGCAAGTGTTACGAAGGCAAAAATTTCGGATTGCGAAAGATCTATTGAAGGCGGTAATCTGTTTTTTGTTAAAAACGGCGATAAAAATGAACTTTTTATCGGGGCTGATGAATTAATAACCAGAATCCCCGAATTTTTGCAAAAATCATACGGGGTTTCAAAAGTAATCCCTATTCCTCAGGCTGATTTTCATCTTGATTTGTTCATAAGACCTTTAAATGATAAGAAAGTTCTCGTTGCTGATGACAGATTAACGATAAAAGAACTTAAACATGCCGTCAAAAGCATAGACAAATACAAGTCCGGAAATCCTTGTACAATAGAAGAACTCAAAACTTTGGGTAATGTACAAAAACGTTTGCTCGGGGTTTTGAAAACTTTTGAACGAGATGTTAAAAATTTAAAAAATCCGCAGGCGGATGATGTTGCAAAAGTTTTGACGAATAACGGATATACGCCGATTTTTGTACCGGGGAGAATTTTTTATTCTGTGAGAAATAAAAACAAAGATGATTTAGTGCACGGATTGAATTATATGAATTCGGTTGTTCATCAAAAACCGGACGGTTCGTTAGTTTTTATTACAAATAAGTCTGATTACAACAATATATGCGGAATTACCGGAGATATTTCTCAAAAAATAGATTTTGATTTTGAGAAGATGCTTATAAAGAGTTTGAAACCATATATAAAGGAGCAGAATATTTATTTTGTTGAAGGAAAAAATAACAGAATAGCAGAAATTCTGCAAGATGAAGGCGGCGGAATCCATTGTTTGTGTAACGAAATCCCTGCCGGAATCGGAAGATAACTTATTTGTTTTTTATGATAGCGTTTATTATTTCGTGTTTTTGGGAAAGTATTTTGAATATATTTTCAGGCTTCTTTTTAAGAAAATTCATATCTGCCATATTTTCATAAACCTGTTTTAGTCCTGCAAAAAATTCTTTTCCGACAAGAACAATTTTTTTGAGTTCGTTTTGAGTTGAATGAGCATTCATCCTGATAAGTGTAACTGCTTCTTGAAGAGTTGTCACACTGCCCGGAAAAATTACAAAATTATCGGCAACTTTTGCGAATTTTACAATTCTTTCGGATTCAGAACCCGCTTTGCCGATAAGAATACAGTCGTTAAGATTTTCATCGCCCCAGAGCGGATTTACTACAATTCCGAGATTTTGAACGGGTTTCCCTTTGAGGTTTACGGCTGATGCCTCTTTTGCCGCATTATAAGCAGAACCCATAATTCCCTTTGTACCGCATCCTGTTACAATATTATACCCGAGATTTACAAATTCTTTTGTCGTTTTTGCACATAAATCCATATATTCCATCAACGGTTCGGTTGTGCTGGCACTTCCCAGAACAACAACTGCCTTTGCTCTCCTCTCAGGTGTTGTATATTTTCTATCTAAATCCGGAATGTTTTTTAACGGATTCACAACTAAATTGTTCATATCATTATTAAATCATAAAAATAACATTTGCTGATATTTCTATATTATTATTTTGCGCACAAAAATATAACTATCTCGGAAAAACATAACCCCATACAGGTGTTTTGGAATCTTTCATTGTGCAGAAATACATTATTTTTTGTCTGCGCCTGTTTTTCTGTTTCAAATAACCCTTGCCGTAAACAACAGATGAGATAAATTCATTATTTATTTTATCTTCATATTTATCTGTTCTTTCCCTTTTATCCGGAGAAATTTCAATGTTTTCATTATAATTTTCCGAATATAAACCGGATAAATAATCTGTGCACACGTTGGCAAAAGCACCCGCGGGAAATAACAAAAGCATTAATATTATAACAAATTTTTGCATTTCAATTACCAATCCTTAAGCCACATATTAGCAAAACAGAATGGAATATGTCAACGAAGTTATACAAATGTACAATAAATATTATTTTGTTATAACTACAATATCACCGCGTTTTACATTAGCCGCTAACTCACGAATAACATCATTATCCATTCTGATACATCCAAGTGAAGCGTATTTCCCAAGGCTTGCAGGGTTATTGTTTCCGTGGATAAATTCACCGGTTGAACTCCTTGTTCCTGTTTCAGGGTCAACTTTTTGCAGGCAGATAATTTTAGGCCCGTAATCGTTCGGCTTGCGATGCCTTCTTGTTACTGCAGGTGCAGACTTGTACGGATAAGTTTCCACATGTGTAACTACTCTTATTCCGGTGTCTGTCGGATAGCGGGGCTTTCCGCTTGCAACAAGATATGCGCATTCAGCCTGCCCGAGATTGTCGTATGTATATAAGATATTTTTTGATAAATCCACAACTATTCTTGCGGTATCTTTTTTGCCTGCGATTTCAATTTCAGGGGACGGTGCGCCTAATAAAACTGTTTTATTTGATGTTCCTTCAGGCGGCACGGCAATACTTGTTTCAAATTTATCTTTGTCAGGCGATTTTTCAAGTTTCTGTGCTTGAACAGGCTCTGTTGTACAAAATAGGGGTATTCCGGCCAGAGCAACTATTCCAAGGGTTTGTTTTAATGTATTGTTGAGATTTGAAATTTTCATATTTAATTATAAAACCCCGAAAGTAAAAATTTTGCTACATATAAACATATTATTTTTTACAGGTTATAAATAAGGGTTATTTTTCCATACTTTCATAACGGTATTTGCTCTGGAAAAACTTATAAGTTCCGTCTGCCTGTTTTTCCAATTGCAGGGAATTTCCTTTTTCTTCCGGCAGGATATATACTTTAGTTGAAATTCCTTTAATTAAACTTCTCATTTTATCATAAGTTTCAACCAGATAATTTACACAGCCGAAAGAAACCCTGTTATCTTTTATTGTTTTATTCTGTAATACATTTGCTCTAAGTTTGCCCATAGGAGATTTCGGGATTCTGTGCAGAGCCAGAATCTGTGATTTTTGATAGGCTTTTTGAGTATGCTCTCCGCCAAGCATAAGCAGTTTTTGACCGTATAATCTTTCGTTGCTTGAGCCGGCCTTTCCTCCTTCTTTTACTATTGTAAATTCTCCGGGAGTTGTATATGCGGCAAGTTTTGCACCTTTAACCATATATCCGCCGCCCCGTTTATCTCCGATATGTTTTCCGAGTGCCACATCGCATATTTGCAGTGTATCTCCGTCGGGATTTAACACAAGAGATTTACAGTTTTTCTTATCAATAACAACATAATTTTCGTTAGATTTGCCATATTGTTTCAAAAGTTTGTTATACTCAACAACTTTATTCATATCAGACATTTTTCTGCTGAATGTGTCAACGAGTATTGTTTGTAATTTGGGGTCATCTGCCAATTGCGGAATTTTAGGGGTTACTTTTTTGCCGCAGGTTGTAAAAGCGGGTGCTGCTGCGATTATTAATGCCGGAATATAATTTTTCAATTTCATAAAAAAATACCTTTCTTGTATGTATTAAATACAAGAAAGAATATTTTTGTCAGTTTGTCTGGAAATGTTACAATATATTAACCAAAATTGAACCAGGTTTTTGGATCCAATATTGAAAATTCTTCTTTTTTCTGTTCTTTTGCCAGTAATTCCTGTTGTTGTTCTTCTCTTTTTTTAGCAATATAGGCAGGATTTTTCTCAGGTTTTACATCATAATTTACCCTTGATGCCACTTCCTTGGAAACACTTCTTTGTTGATCCTTATGATATTGCTGTTCAAACTTATAGGTGCCGTCTTTTTGTTTTTCCAGTTGTAGTTTATTACCTTTTTCTTCAGGCAGGATGTAAACTTTATCCCCTTCTCCTATATATTGGTACATAGTATTATAATCTTCCTCAGTTAAATTTACACAACCATACGACATTCTGTTATCCTCCAATCCCGGAGAATCAATAGCGGCTTTTCTTGTCGCATAGGCTGGTTTATACAGCATATGAATTGCTTGGTTTCCAGCTCGAACACCTTTATTATCGCCTCTTAAGGTCATCATTTTTGGTTTACCGTCCTTACCGGTATATGCAGCAGATGTACTTTTGACTTCATCAAGTGTAAATTCACCAGGAGTGGTATAGCGGCCCTGTTCTGCCTTCCAGGCGTCTTTTGTTTTGTATGCACGATCCAAATAATAAGAGCCAAGTTGGTCACCAACTTTTTTACCTACACCTACAGTAAAACTTTTTACAACATTTCCGTCTTTATCATACACACTTAATGTACATTTTTTCTTATCAACAATTGCATAATGTTCTCCTTCATAATTCTTTTTATTATATTCTATAATTCTGGAAGCATCATCTTTCATTGAATTTATACGCAAAACTTCTTGTTCTTTCGCAGTCAACTTAGGCTGAGATTTAACCGGGGCTTTTCTATCGGAATCTTTGACTAAATCCGGCGGAGTTAGAATTTCAGTTTTTGTGGTATTATTCTGTCTTTGTACAAGAGTATCTCTGGAAACTCTTGTATTGTCTTGACGAAGTGTTGAATCAGGGTTTAATGTGTCCGGGGCTAGGAGTGGAACACTTCTTTGCTGTTGTCCCTGAACCTCTTTTTTATCAATGACAAATTCAGAACCGACTTTTGAAAAGAATTTTTTATTAAAATCTTCCACACTGTCGCAGTTATTTAATTTTGCAAGCCTTTGCATTTCTTTTGTAATATCAGCAGTTGTTACTTTACCGCCCTTTTTCTGTAATGTTCTTTGGGCAACATTCCAGGCGCATTCTCCCTTGCTTACTGTGTGTGTTGTAGTTCTGATAGTCATTTTTATCCTCCGCACGTGTTGTACTATTTATATAAAGTATATATAAATTTATATATTGCCTAATATATATACTTTATTAAGAAATATTAAGTGATATTTTCGATTTATTAGAAAAGGGGCAAATTGGAGTTAACCTGAACTTTACAAAGAGAACCAAAATTTTCGTCATACCAACTGACACACTATATGTCATCTTGAACTTGATTCAGGGTCCCAAGCAAAGTGTACTGGACTCCGGCTCGGAGGCCGGAGTGACGGGGGTAAATGTACAGCCCTCCCTGGCTGGGGAGGGCTGGGGTGGGGTGTGTTCATATCAAATACTTTGAACTTTCTCATAAATTCTTATTTATAATTTTTCATAACTCATAATTTTGTACAAATTATATTTCATATCACCCCTTCCTATCCTTCCCCATCCAGGGAAGGAAATTAAACATCCTGCAAGTCCCTTTCCCCTGATTTGGGAAGGAAGTAAATTAAACAACATGGAACAATATTTTTACAAATCCTCAGGCAGGTCGAAATTTTCGTCATTAACTTCTCTTAAGAAATCTGTCCAGCTGTTGTAATAATCAGCAAGTGCCTGAGTATAGCCTATTATGATTGATTTGTACGACTGTTTCATAACGATTAGAGATGTTATATTTGATTTTCCCGCTTCATAACTGTCTTTTGAGGTTTCGATTAATTGTTCCGAGCCTTTTACAATTTTTGTTTCATAATGGTTTAAGTTGTCGGCAGCGGTTAAAAATCTTTCGTATGCTGCACTGACATCTTTAATTGCTTTGTTTTTAACGGATTCGTATTTTAATTCTGCCTGCTTGAGTTTTAGCGTTGCATTTTTAATTTCCGGAGAATAATTATAGAATAACGGAATATTTACAAGACTTGCACCTGCATAAGCACCGTTATTAAAGTTCCCGCTGTCCGTGTATTTGCCGTTCATATATGCGTAACCGCCGGTTAACTGTATATCAGGAATCCGCTGTCTTGATACAACAGTCAAATTCTTTTCCGCAATATCAATTTCCTGTTTGCTTATTTTTATATCAAACCGGTTGCTCAGGGCTTTTTGCACTATCTCGTCAAAATCAGGAAAATCAAAATCCGGCGGAGGGGTCAGCATTGCTTTGTAGTTGTTTTCTTCCGAAAAAAGTTTATCGTTACTATCGTATATAATATTATTCGGAGCATTTATAACTTTGTTAAAATTGGTCAATGCGCTGTTAACATTAACTTTTGCGGTATTAACCTGTGTAATCAATTGATTTAGTGCAATTTCTGCCTGAATAGAATCAATGTCCGGCGCATTATGCGTTTTTACACGATTGTTTGCAATTTGGAGCAATTCTTCCTGTAATTCCATTTGCTGTTCAAGAGTTGCCAGAATGGATTTTGCTGCAACAAGATTGATATAAGCTTCACGAACATCCATTTTGAGGTCAAAAGTTGTATAATCTAATGTTTTTTCTGCAAGTTTATAGTTGGATTCCGCTAATTTTTTCCTAGCGTGTCGTTTTGCAATTTCGACATTCTGGCTGACCCCGAGTTGTTTAGGTTCGCTGTTTCCTGCTGCTCCCATAAAATAAAACGCATCTAAAGACGGATTTTGCAGTCTGTTTGCGGCTTTTATATTGTTTTTTGCGATATTAACATCAATTTCTGCTGCCTGCAAATCTATATTATTTTTTAATGCTATTTGTATAGCCTCATTTAAATAGACTTTTTGCACCTTTTCTTCCGCAGACGATACCGGGGTTATTGCAATAAGTAAAACTAAAATACAAAAAATCTTTTTCATAATATGAATTATACCATGAGAAATAATTATTTTCCGACTGAAACTTCAGTTTGTTTTTCTGCTTCTTCAACAGCCGGAACCGGTTTTAGCCAGTCACGATTAATCCACTTTCCTAACTGATGTACTCTGCAATATTCAGCAAGGTCTTTCTTGACTTCCGGAGCGAGAATATACATTGCGATAATGTTAGGTACAGACATTGCAATCATCATTGCATCTGTAATATTAATTACTGAAGTAACATTTAAAACAGAACCTATTAAAATGAAACCGCAGTATAAAAATTGGAAGAGCAATGTCCTTTTTTTACCTTCTCCGAATAAGAAATTCCAGGATTTTTGACCGTAATAAGCCCAGCTTATAATGGTTGATAAAGCATATAACAATACAATACCGGCAAGAAGTGTCGGGAAAAACGGCATAACAGAAGAAATTGCATCTGAAGTCATTTCAATCCCCGAGGTTTCGCCTGCATGGGTTTTATATACACCGGTGATAACAATTGCAAAAGCAGTCAATGTGCACATAAAACCGGTTAAAAACGGATCAAGCAGAGCAACAAAGCCTTGAGATAAAGGTTCATCCGTTTTGACTGTTGCATAAACAATCGGAGCAGATCCTGTTCCTGCTTCGTTTGACTGAACAGACCTTCTTAATCCCATAATCATTGCAACAAACATTGCTCCGTATATAGGTTCAGGTTTGAATGCTTCTTTTACAATTATCCATGCAGCGTGAGGTATAAGTTTGAAATTGCAGACAATAACAGCCATTGCTGCAAATAAATATACAAAAATTTTCAAAGGTACAATTTTTTCTGTAACTTTAACGATATTTTTAATCCCGCCGATAATGATAAGTCCGACAACTATAGCCATTGCAAGACCTATTACCCAGTGCATACCGTGCAATGGGCCTTTAGCACCGCCGCAGACATTAACAAACTGATTTGCAGCCTGATTTATTTGAATCATATTGCCGCCCGTAATACCTCCGCAAATACACAGAATTGCAAAAATTACGGATAAAGGCTGTCCGAGCCATCTGAGTTTTTTTCTCGTGAGTCCGTGAGCCATATAGTGCATAGGGCCGCCTGATATTGAACCGTCAAGATTGAATTTTCTGTATTTAACGGCAAGTGCAGCCTCTACAAATTTTAAAGACATACCTAAAAGTGCGCCGACAATAATCCAAAAAGCAGCTCCCGGGCCGCCCATGGAAATAGCGATAGCAACACCTGCTATACTTCCTAAACCGATTGTTCCTGATAATGCTGTCATTAAAGCCTGAAACGGAGAGGTTTCACCTGAACCGTCATCAGATTTTTTAGGCTTAAAAACAAGATTTATTGCGTGCATAAATCCCCAGACCGCAATGCCGCGCAGATAAAATGTGAAAAATATTCCCGCAAACAATATCCAGAATATAATAATCGGAACATCAGCACCAAAAACATGTACAGGATAAAATATCCAGGCTGCAATTGTATCTGATACAGGTGCAACATTTTTGTCCATAAAAGCATCAACATTGAAGGCATTTGCCTGCTGAATGTTCAATAAAAGTGTCAAAAGTACGATTAAAATTTTGTTCATTAAACCTTGTCCTTTCGGGGTACTAATACGGGAAATAACAATTTCGGCTAATAAAAATCATATTCTCACCAACCTCAAATTTTATACTATCAAAAACATGTTTATCTGAACAAAAATTTCAAAAAATATTAAAATATGTTGCAGTAAATAAAATGTAAAAGAGAACTTTTTTAAAATTTTGTCAGGTTGTCTATCCGCCCGGGTAATACTTTAAACTAATCTAAAAAATATTATTATTATCATGAAATATCTAAAATTAATAATATTTTTATCTTTAATTTTTAATATTAACAAATGTTTTTGTGCGGAAATAATTGTTGATAATTTTAATGATTTAGTTAATGCCAGCTACAGCAGCGGGGATATTGTAACTTTTGCGCAGAGTTTTACCTCGGAAGGGAATATAGGCAACCTGTTTCCTGACATAAACAATATTACGTTTGAAGGAAATAATTATGTAATAAACGGAAAACGGGAATTTAGCGGGTTTATAGTGAACAGCAGTGCTGATTTTAACCGGTTGGATCTAAGTAATTGTAAAGGTCAGTCCTCCAGTAATTTAAGTTACGGCGGCGGAATTTTTAATGACGGGGGAAATGTTCATGTTTCTTATGCTGCATTAAGTAATAATTTCGCAGATGCCCGAGGTTTAAATTTCAGTTACGGCGGCGCAATTTACAGTACAAACGGCGGTTATACGAATATTGATACCGTACTGTTTCAGAATAACAGCACAAGCGGCGGGCTTGCGACAGGCGGAGCAGTTTCAAACGGTGCAAGCCGCAACTCGAATGCCGATATGGAAATTACTAATTCAATTTTTAGAAATAACCAATCATTTGCATCAGTTAATTCAGAAGGCGGGGCACTGTATAATAACGGAAATTTAACAATAACAAAGACTTCTTTTATTTCAAATTCTTCAAATGGAGATGACGGGGCTTTTCTTTTAGGCGGAGCAATTTACAATTCCGGCAATATAAATATTGATGATGTCAGGTTTTTGGATAATACGGCGGGAGATGGCGGTGCTGTATTTGCAAACGGAGGAGCAATATATAACACGGGGGTTATGAATATAAATAATTCAACAATAGACGGAAACACTGTTGCTTCTTCCGGTGTCAGCGAGGGCGGTGCAATATATAACAATACGGGCGCAACTCTTTTTATAAAAAATTCCGTATTGCAAAATAATTCAACAATGGATTCTCTTGCCGCTGAAGGCGGTGCAATTTATAACAACGGAAATCTGGTTATAGAAAATTCAATATTCAAAGATAATTTTCAGGAAAATGATACAAAAAATGATATTTATAATAATTCATCAGCGAATCTTGAGTTTACGGGAGATGGTGTTACCGGTATTTACAGCGGAATTGCAGGTTCCGGTAAAATATCTAAAACAGGGCCCGGAACGCTTGATATCGGCGGTGAGAACAACAACTTTACAGGAGATTTCATTTTCGAAGAAGGAAGAATAAATCTCCTTGCGCAAAGTTCATATTTTGATGCCGTAAATACAACTTTTGGCAATAATGTGAATTTCAATATGCGCAATAAAGAAATAAACAGCATAAATTTCGGAAATCTGACACTAAACGGACGTACTAATTTGACGGCAGATATGAATTTGAATACGGGAATAATGGATTATATCAGTGCTGATTCTCTGAACGGCTCCGGAGAAATTTATGTTTCCAATCTTGATATAGAGGGTACTCCAAAGCAGGAATATCTTTCAATTCCTTTTGCAAATTCCGTACTTAAAAATAGTGTAGTTTATAATCAAGAATCCATAAAAACTCCGATTTATAAATATAATCTCGCTTACAATTCCACAAACGGTAATTTTGAAATGAACAGGAACGGATTTAATCCGGGGATTTTTTCTTCCCAGACTGCATCACAACTTGCTGGATATTTAACCCAGATTGATACATACAGAAATGTGTTTTCTAATCTTGATATGGTAATGATAAATCCGCCGGAACAATCAAAAATTACATATTTCAATAAATCGGCTGCAAACGGTGCAAATTTGACTTTCTCTCCGTTTCAAATGCCTGAACAAAATCCGGGAATATGGGTAAAACCTTATTCTACCTTTGAATCCGTGCGCCTGAAAAACGGCCCGAAGGTTTCAAATGTAAGTTACGGTACTATAATCGGTGCAGAAAGCGGTTTGAAGGAATTGAAAAACGGCTGGCACAGGCTTTATGGTGCCTATATATCTTATAACGGCTCACATCAGGCTTTTGCAGGGAATGATATTTATAATAACGGCGGACTTTTCGGGTTAGATGCCGCATTTTATAAAGGCAAATTCTTTACCGTATGGACTGTTGATGCCGGCGCAAATGCATCTGAGGCCTCAACTAATTCAGGCAAAGAAAACTTTGCAATGTTTATGACCGGAATCGCACAAAAAACTGGCTATAATATAGAAACCTTTGACAGAAAACTAATAATTCAGCCAAGTCTTTTAACTTCATATACATTTGTAAATACCTTTGATTATAAGGGTGTGCACAATGTTGATATAAATACCCGCCCGATTAACGCTCTTCAAATTGAACCCGAAATAAAATTCATAGCAAATTGCAAAAAGTATTTACAGCCTTATTTAAGTGTTTCAATGGTATGGAATTTGATAGACAGCGCAAAATTCAGAGCAGATAATGTTACATTGCCTGATATGTCAGTAAAACCGTTTGTCCAGTATGGTGCGGGAGTTCAAAAAAGATTCGGAGAAAGAGTTACGGGCTTTTTTGAAACTTTGATAAGGAACGGCGGCAGACAGGGTGTCGTTCTTCGCTTCGGTTTAAGGATAAGTATATAACTTTTGAAATTTTGAAAATGTGCGTAGAGGCTGGCGTTTGTATTCCCCAAATGAAGTAACATTATTTACATCTTTTATAATAAATGTTATATTTAAGTAGTTATAGGAGAAGTTTATATGAATAAGATTATTTGGCTGTTTACAAGTATTATTCTGCTGTCGGGGCTTGCAGCATTTGCATCTGTGGAATCTATGGATGATCCATTTGCCGGACTTGCGAATGGCAGATATACATGTAACAAGGAAGGCTCATCTGCTTCCTGCAGTTTAATTAAAATAGAACATGGATTTTCATCCAGTTGTTCTAATTTTACAACGGAAGAACTTGTTTCCGCTATCAAGTCCGGAACTTGTACTTACGAGCCTGCAAATGAGTATGTATGCCAGTATCCTGAAGGCTCATGTGAGGTTATTATGAACGGCGACTCAAACAATATGACTATGTGCAAAGGTTCTACTCCGGATATTTCTATTGTAGAGCAGGATGCTAAAAACGGTAAGTGCACTAAAAAATAATACGGAGATTTTTGTTATGAAAAAGAATTTGTCGTTTATTAGTATTATAAGTTTGCTGGCAGTTGGTTCTGCTGTAATTGCAATGACTCTTGGAGTTGAGCCGCCTGCAAGTTATATCAATAACCTGAAAACCTGTAAAGCAAGCACCAAAACAATAAAAAATGCTGCAGTCAGTGTATATACAATTAAAGGCAAAACCGCAGACGGCAGATGTGAAGTTGTTCTGTCAAGTTATACAAATTTTGCGGATAAAAAAGTGTATGAAAATTTCAAGGCATTTGCACTCAGCATGAGTAAATCTTTCGGAAAAGAAATAAATGAAAGCAATATTCCGACTCAGGCACAAATGATTGAAGCAGGCAAAAAAGAAACTCAGGTAACTTCATGTAAATTTACTCAGGAACAAATTGACGCACTCTATGAGGCTTATCAAAAACATGACGGAAAAAATAATTGTTCTTCGTCTGATAAAGGTGGTGTAAACTGTAAATTTAGTACAGCTAATATGAGTTCTTATGATAAATTGATGATGAACTACTCAATGGGCACCTGTACAACTACCGAGCCTTATAACTCAAAATAATAAATTTCATATTCAAATATTAAAAACCTGCTTCAATTTTATATTTGAGGCAGGTTTTTGTAATAGAAAAATTTTTTAACCGTATTAATCTTTCTTTTCCATAAGTTCTAACAGTGCTGAACTTTTTTTACGAGAAATACTGTCAAGCACTCCTTCTTCTGAAATCGCATGTGTTTTTAATTCAATATGGTTTGTTTTTTCAGGTTTTATGAACATTAGTATTTTATCAAGAAAATTTTTCGGACGTTTTTCGATATCTGTAACTTTCAATTTATATTGAATTGTTTTGTTGTCCCTGCTGCTGAAAAATGCATCTACCGCTAATGTTGCATTATATTTTTCTCCGAATTTCTTAACAGGCGGGGTTTCGAGTAATCTGTCAAATATGTGCTGCGGCAGATTTGCATCTTTGTAAAATTTCCCGAATGAAGTTGAATTGTTATTAATTTGTTGTACTTGCATAAATGTGTCCTTTCAAACTGACTGTAATAATGGTAACATTGATATTATACCCCAAATATAATTTGTAAATAGTTTTCTGGTTTTAAAAATATTATGTAAATAAATGTAAACTTGATTATAATCGCATAGCAATTTATGAAATAAAAAATATTTAATTACTATATAAATAATATGTGCTTAAACCCAGAAAGGAGATATAACTTATGACCAACTATATTAATGGCTTTCTTGCAGGCATGGGTGATTCAGTTACAGATAAAGAATATCAGCAAACATTGAATGCTCAAGCCGCAGAGATTTTGGGCGATAAAACAAGTATTTCTGCAAAGAATTTGAAAAAGACACCTTTATTTAGTGAGGCATACAAAAAACTTGATGCAGAAGGTCAAAAAAGGTTTGATTCATTGTTGAATTTAGACGGTGATTCCAAAAATGTGAGCGAAAAAGAACTCAAAACGCTTTTAACTCTTTTAGATGCGGATTTAACAACCGGTGCTAATAATGAGGAAGTTTTCTTGATGGATAATAAAGTTTCGACAGGAAAAACCGGCGGAATTTATCAGGCTACAGATAAAGAAATTCAATATGTTTATGACAATACAAAAACAAGAGCCGAACAGCAGGCTGAAGAGGTTGCAAAACTAAAAGCCGCTGCCGAAAAGCAAAAGGCTAATGCCGAAAAATTGGAAAATGTTAATAATGAAATTAATAAAATGGATACATCAACCGGCTCCGGTTTAACAAAGGCCCTGAACTATATCGGTGAAAATATCAGCTGGGGAAGTTCGGAAGGGTTAAAAATGTATGACAGTGCAATCAATAATCTGTTCAAAGACCAGCTGGAAGATGTCGGAACATATCGTGACGGCGGTTCAAGAATTTATACATTGAAAGACGGAACAACTATTTTTCATGATAATAAATTGTTCGGAGCAGAAAACGGCTTTGTTACAATAACAAGACCTGACGGTTCGGTCGAAAAATACAACCCTCAGGGTGAAAAAGTCGAGTAAAAGGCGGTTTTTCCGCCTTTTTTTACAATAATTTCTCCTATGGTAAAATTAAATTGTAAAGTTAAAAGATATAATTTAATATTTTACTATAGGAGATTTTATGGATTTTCAAATCAGGCTGATGCAGCCTAAAGACAAAGCAGAAGTTATTTCAATGATGGAAGTTTTTTATGCTTCAGATGCCGTCAGCACCAACGGCAGTCCCGAAATTTTTGAAAAAGATTTTGATACCTGTACTGGCAATTCTCCATATTTGGAAGGGTATGTATTTTGCAGCTGTGATGTAATTCTGGGGTATGCAATGATTGCGAAAAGTTTTTCAACCGAATTTGGAAAACCGTGCATCTGGCTTGAAGATTTATATTTGAAAGAAGAATACCGCGGACAGGGTGTTATTCCAAAGTTTTTTGCATATATTGAAGCAGAATACAATGATTCAATTTTGAGGCTGGAAGTTGAAGATGAAAATCTGCATGCTGTTCATGTTTATAAAAAATGCGGATTCAGCAAACTTCCTTATACCGAAATGAAAAAAGAAATATCACCGGCAGATATTTGCTGACCGGTGATATTATCATTTTGTTTTTTTTATTCTCTTTTACACTTCAAGCGGTGCACCGATTCTGTGAATTCTTATGAAATTGGTTCTTCCTGAAATGAGTTTAGGTATTGAACCTGTAATAATGATTCTTTCATCTTTTTTGATATCGGTGTTACTTAAAATGAATTCGTCAATTTTAGACAGCAAATTACCGTCTAAAACAGTATCCCATTCTCTGTAACTTGAGAATATTCCCCACAGAAGATTTAATCTGCGGCAGGTAGGCTCCATATCAGATATTGCCAGTATCGGAACCGGCGGTTTTATTTTGGAAATTAATCTTGGAGTGTATCCTGTATGGGTGAATGATAAAATTGCTTTAGCATTCAAATCTTTTGCCATTTCAACGGCAGCATGTGCAATTGCCTGCGGCGACAGTTGATAATCAGGGTTAATTCCAAGAGGAACAGATGTTCTGCAAAGATTTGTATGTTCAACATTCTGTGCAATTTTATACATGGTTTTTACCGCAAGTACAGGGTATTTTCCTGCTGCAGTTTCTCCGGATAACATGATTGCATCTGTTCCGTCAATTATGGCATTAGCAACATCGCTTGCTTCCGCTCTTGTCGGAACAGGCTCTTCCATCATTGATTCAAGCATCTGTGTTGCAACGATACAAACTTTTCTTTCCTGAGCAGCCTTTTTAACCAGTGATTTTTGAACAATAGGTACATCTTCCGGAGAAAGTTCAATTCCTAAATCTCCTCTTGCTACCATAATGCCGTCTGCAACTCTTAATATTGCATCAATATTATCTACAGCCTGCGGCTTTTCGATTTTGGCAATGACCGGAATGTTTCCGCCGAAGTCTTTTATATGTTTTTTTGCAAGTTCAATATCTTTTGCATCTCTTACAAATGAAAGTGCAATATAATCAGCGTTATTATCAACTGCAAATTTTATATATTTTACATCCCTTTCAGTTACGGCTGACAGACTTTGTGCGGCAGTCGGAACATTGATGCCTTTTCTCGGCTTGATTTCTTTTCCGTATAAAACTTTTGTTTTTACTTTGTTTCCGATAATTTCCAGAACTTCAAGCCCGATTTTTCCGTCATCCAAAAGCACTTTATCTCCGGGATTAACATCTTTTGCAATTTCTGCATAATCTACCGGAATTTCTGTTGCTTTGTCATATTGAGTTGACGGGGTAAGGATAATTACCATGTCTTTTTTTATTTCAAGCGGAGTTTCTATGTTCCCCACTCTGATTTTCGGACCCTGAAGATCCACTACGACAGGTATAAATTTGTGAAGTTCCTTACTTGCATTTCTTATCATTGAAAAATAATGCTGATGCATGTCTTCTGTACCGTGAGATGTGTTCAGCCGGAACATGCATACCCCTGAATTAATCATTTCACGAATAGTTTTTTCGTCAGCGCATGCGGGGCCTAATGTCGCTACAATCTTTGTTCTTACTAATTTTGAAAGTTCCATAAATCCTCTCTTGCTATTTTATTTCAACTATACACACATAAATTATACATGAAAGAAAAAATTGTGATTAAAAATATTTTAATTCTTATTGAAATAACGGAAATTTTGTAATATTTTACAAAAGAAAATGAGATACTGTAATAAAATCAATTTATTAAAAGCACTAGCCATTCTGATTGTCGTTTCGGGCCATCTGGAATTTTCGCTTATTCCGATGTTTCCTCCGTATTCATTTCAGGTTGCTTTATTCTTTTTTATTTCCGGAATGTTATTCAATGAAAAATATACGCTGGCAGAATTTATAAAAAGAAGATTTAAAACTTTGCTTATTCCTTATATATTGTATTCTGCCGCTTATTTAGGGATAACTTTTTTGATAACCCCTGTTGTCGGAAAGTTCTGGGCGATGCCTGTTACATTAAAAAATGAGTTTTTGATGCCTTTTTTAACCGGACATCAAGTTGATTTGATATCACCTTTGTGGTTTGTTCCTCAATTATTTATCAGTCTTGTTATTTACAAAATATTTGATTTTATAAAGTGTCGTACATTATTTAAAACAGTATTTTTTGTTCTGCTTGCTTTAGTTGCAATTCAGTTGTCGCGTTTCAGTGATAATTTGTATGTTCTACTCTTGTTAAGAACAATGTTTTCTCTGTTTTTTATACATACCGGACACATTTACAAAACAAAAATTGAAGGAAAATACAATATTTTTACTCCTGAAATTTTCTGCGGAGTCGTAATTTTGCAGTCTTTATTATGGCTTACCAACAAAGATTTTACTGCCTCAGACGGAATAGGATTGAGTTATATTTTTGTCTGGGGTGAATTTGACAACTGGCTTGTGCCGATATTAACGAGTTTAACAGGCTTCTGGATGAGTTTGTTTATTATAGACATCTTATATGATAAAATTAAAAATTGGTCATTCTTGCATAAAATCGGACAGAACACCTATCATATTATGGCGAATCACCTGTTGGTTTTTAATGTAATAACATATTCTCTTCTTGCATTAAACGGTATATCTTTTGATGTGAAAAATAATGCTGATATATACTGGTTTTATTTCCCTTTAAAAACTACCTATCTGTATTTTATTGCAGGGATTGTTATAACAACATATTTTGGTGAATTTTTAAAATTTCTGCACGGAAAAATAGAAAAATTTTGCGGGCGGAAAGTCAAATTTCTAAATTAAAATAAATAGAATTCGGAAAATAATTGCAGGCTTGACAACACATATTTTAGCGTTGTATCATTCGTTCATATCAGATTTGAGAGGATTTTAATTATGCAGATATCACCAGTTTCTTTTACAGGATGTCCTGTAAAATTTGTAAAAAGAGAACCTATGAAGTCTTCGTTTATATCTTATGTTACAGATGCCGTATCGAACAAATTGAACGGTTATACACCGGTTGTTCTTAAAGAAAAAGATAAAAAAGGCAATATAGTTCCGATAATAAACGGAGATCCTGATACCGGCAAAATCGGCAGGAAATTTATAAATTGGATTAAAAAAGAAGAAAAAGATTATGCACAAAAGACATCAATTTTAACCCATTCCGGTATAAATGTCCGTAAATATACAGATATATCAACTCAAAAACCTATATATAAAGTTGTTGAAAATGATGAAGTTCGATTCAGCACCTTATATAAAGAGGGTAAAGTTAATATGATTGAACAATACGACAAGAAAAAGGCATTTTTTGACGGATATAATATTTATTCCAGAAATTCTGAAGGTAAACTTCAAAAAACATACTCCGGTACTTACATGGATTCAAGACAACTTCGTGAATCTGCAGGATTAGATCCGGATCCGTTCACTCCGAATGCGGAAAATATATGGAATAATAAGGTATAACGTTAAGATGCTTTCCGGTTCTGGTTTTGTGAAAAAGTTATTCGGGTTGTAAAAATCCGGTATCTTTCTTTTTTGTTTGTCTTAAATGGCAAAAAGATTTTTTACGGGTTTTTATTGTTATATGAATAATGTAAATTTCACCGGAATAAATATTTCTAATGCTGATGTTTTAAACCACAAACTCAGTATCTACAGACTTACCGAAAAAGATAAACCTTATTTGAAACAATTAAAATCCCGTATTGATTTGAAAAATTTATTTCCCAATATAAATGATGATGAGTACCGGATATATGATGCGATATTAAAGCGAGCGTTTGATAATGCTCTGGTGTCCGGTAAAAATGGGATGCTGCTTGCTTGTGATAATATCCCGTGCGGTATTATGGTGAATAGCAGGGAAAGAAATATGAAATTACTTGATTACATTTGTACTTGGCCTGTTGTAGCTGATAAAAAGGCTCCGTTTGGCGCGCAAACTCTTTTTGTACAGATGTTCAAAGATTTTCTTGAAACCGGAGA
This sequence comes from Candidatus Gastranaerophilales bacterium, assembly GCA_944325095.1. Classification (GTDB taxonomy): domain Bacteria; phylum Cyanobacteriota; class Vampirovibrionia; order Gastranaerophilales; family Gastranaerophilaceae; genus Zag111. The sequence goes on from CALUYV010000011.1 coordinate 37,533, forward strand.
AAACAATATTGTACTTTATGCCACACGGTTTGGAAGTGCTATTTCAAAATATCTGCGTCTCGGATTTAAATCTTATGGCGGTGACGGACACACCGAAATTATGCGGATTGGAAGGAACTCTGTGATAGACAGTTATAATAAGCTTAAAGAAAAGATTAACCTTGTCCCTGCTGCTATTTCTGCCGATTTAGATTTGTTCAATTTTTTAAAATAATAAAATCCAAATATGTATTATTTGTAACGAATGTAACAAATATTTTTTAAATTGAAATTTATAAAAAAAATAATTCTTTATTCTTGTAGTATTATAATAAAATGAGGATTTGACATGACAGATGGTATTGGCAATAATATAAGGCATGGTTTAGGTTTTAATGCTGTTTCTGATGAAAACCAGAGGTATATAGACAAAGAACAGTTGAAAAAATATGATGAAAAGAATTTTTCTAAGTTTGAACCTTTATTTAACTATTTTGATAAGATAGATAATAAAAAGTTTGCAAATGACGGAAAAATTGATTTGAGAACATTTGCATCATTTGATGCTTATTCTATGCTTATGGAAGACGGTGAAACCAATCTTTCTCCGCGCGGGTATTATGAAGTTTTTGATGCTTTCGACTCGTCCGGCATAAACGAAGAAAGTGTTGCAAAAATTTGTAAAGAAACCGGCACGACAAGAGAAACAGTAATTGATTTTATTAAAAGTTTATTCAAAATACAGCAGCAAAATGCCGGAGAATAAGTTTTTTTATTTTCCCAAATAGTGCATGGAATATTGTTTTGTATTTTGCACATTCAGGATCTAAAAGATAAAGTTTGCCGTCTTTTGATATTCCTATCTGGTTTATGTCACCGTCATAAATATCATAAGTGCGATACCCTTTTTTTCTTATGTTTTCCTTTACTATTTCTACAAAACCATCGGAAAGTCCGTGCTGGTATAACTTTTCTTCTAAATAACAATGAACTTTTCCGCTTTTTATATGCTCATATACAGGAACATCAAAACTTTCAGCAGGTCTGTTCATAGGAAAATGATTGCCCAGTGTCAATTTTAATATTTTTCCGTCCGGAGTATCAAAAACAAATGCACTGCTTCCTTTACACAGATATTTTGCAACCGGTTTTTCTGCGATTTCACTGTTTTTAGAAATTTCTTTTATAAAAATGTCTGTCATTTTTATATTTTCAGGATTAGTTTTTCGAAGATTTTGCAAAACATTTATAAGCCGGCTCGAATCTGCCGCCTTAAATGTTTGAGTCGTGTATTTATCTTGTACGGAAATCTTCATATCATATATAAAACAGGTAAAGAATGATTTTGCTGAAGTTTATAAATGCCCGTATTCCTGCTATACGGTAATTTATTTCTAAAAATTTAAGGCAGATATAAAATCTGCCTGTTTTTTTATTTGTCGTTATATTTTATTTGTACCGGAGCTGCATACGCATATCCTCTTGTGCGCCTGTCAAATTTTCCGCCATCAAGCGGTGAAATTCCTCTTTGACGTGCTATTGTTCCGTTATGTATTGCTCCGCCGTTAGGGAATTGGAAGTTATTTAGTTCAAAATATGTTTCTGTCTGATGCCAGTTATCGTTGTATTTGTTATATGTAACGCTTTTGATTATCCCCGGCCGTTTATGTACAGTCCATTTCCAATTCGGATTGCCGGCTTGTGTGTAAGTTGTTAAAGTATCAACCATATTGTCATATCCGAAATTTTTATCGTTGTATTTTGATTTCTGAATAATCTTTACTTTATCATTGGCTTTAAATGCTCTTCCGAGCCAGCTTATGCTTGTGCGAACTTCTGCATTACTCTGCCGGAGATACAGACCTTCATTCTTTTCATAATTTTTAACGAGGGTTTGTTTTGTCGTTTCTCGCAGAGTAGTATCACCGGATGTAGAAGTGCTTTTTGTAATCAACTTCAAAGGTGAACCGTCTTTTTTGAAAGAAGCAGTGTATTCAGCCCCGTTTTTAGCGGTTCCTCTGAATACTTTTATCCCGTTTTTTGAGGTTCCTATTAATTTCAATGCCGGTACCTCGGCAACTCCTAAACGATTGGCATAATTAATCTTTTTTGAAGCAAATCCTACAATCTTTTTTAACGCAAACCCAAATCCCATTTCCTTTTTCCTTTCAAAATTTAAAACTTACATTTCCCCTTTATAATTTATAAAAATTTTAAAGGAGTGAAAATTGCTTATTGGTTACAAATATTTACAAAACAGTAAAACGGCTAAATCGTTTTTTATAAGTCAAATTACGCAAAAACTTGAAATTTTCATGTTCTGGTTGTTATAATTTCTCTTTTTTTCGTACACTTCCGCTACTGTTGAAACCTAAACACAAAGCCATTTTAAGGGGTAAAATCATTTTAACCGTACAGGATTGAAATGTCTGGTTTAATACACAATGTAAAAGAACACATGGTTTGATTATTTTGGGCAGGGAATTTGATTATTGAAAATGTAGGTTGGCATTACTATGCAACAATTAAATTTTGTCGGATTGGTAAATCCGA
>CALUYV010000012.1 GCA_944325095.1 Candidatus Gastranaerophilales bacterium
ATTATAATAAGTTTGTCATGACAAACAGCATTATTGCCGCAGAAGAGAAAAAACCGGCACATAAAAAATATGTATTAAAAAAAAGAGAGGCTTCCAAAACAGACTACAAAGTCAATTATGAAGGCGATCTTAATCCTGCACAAATGGCTGCTGTTACAACAAAAAAAGGCCCTATACTGGTCATTGCGGGAGCCGGCTCCGGAAAAACAAAAACATTAACCTATCGTGTTGCAAGGCTTATAGAGGATGGAATAAACCCCGAAAATATTTTACTTTTGACCTTTACTAAAAAGGCTGCCGCAGAAATGCTTTCCCGTGCCGCAATTGTTCTGGATGAAAGATGCGAAAAAGTTGCAGGGGGCACTTTTCACTCTTTTGCAAATATTATTTTAAGGAAATACTCAAAATATTTAAAATTAAAAAATAATTTTACAATTCTGGATAAATCGGATTGTGAAGATATTATTTCACATATTACAGGGCAGTTATTCCCTAAAAAAGAAAAAAGATTTCCTAAAAAAAGCACTATTCTTGAAATATATTCAAAAAGCGTGAATAAAGAAACTCCTACAAGACAAATTATTGAAAAAGAATTTCCGCAATTTGCACACTGCAGCGACAGCATAATCGAAATTCATAAAAACTATGTCGCCTACAAACGAGAAAATTCGGTTCTGGATTATGATGATTTACTGCTGTATATCAAACTTTTACTGGAGAATAACGAAAACATCCGCAAAAAATTGTCCAATCAATACCGGTATATAATGGTTGATGAATATCAGGACACAAATACGCTGCAAGCGGATATTATAAGACTTCTTGCTTCCGAACACAATAATATTATGGCGGTCGGAGATGATGCCCAGAGTATTTATTCTTTCCGCGGTGCAAATTACCGTAACATACTGGATTTCCCTAAAATATTTGAAGGTACAGTAATTATTAAACTGGAACAGAATTACAGAAGTACAAAAAATATTTTAAAATTTACAAATGCACTTATCTCAAAAGCAAAAGAAAAATATGACAAAACATTGTTTTCTAATATAGATTCGCCGGTAATTCCGGCATTGATATGTGCAAAAGACACCCAGATGGAAGCAGATTTTATATGCCAGAGAATTTTAGAACTGCTTGACGAAGATATAAGTTTATCAGATATTTGCGTTCTTGCCCGAAATGCCAGAATGTCGTATGCACTTGAAATTGAATTATCAAAAAGAGCAATACCGTACAGAAAATTCGGCGGCCCGAAATTTATGGAAACTGCACATATAAAAGATATTGTAGCGCATTTGAGAGTGATAATTAATCCTGATGATATCATCAGCATGACAAGAATTTTATTGCTGTTAAAAGGAGTCGGCGCATCAACCGTTAACACTGTTATTCCAATAATAAAAGGTCAATTTAATCCGGATTTAAAACTTTTGCCTTCAAATAAAGTATCGAGTATTGAACCTATGCTGCGGACACTTGATAAAATCAGACATTCCCTGGCAACAGAAAAGCCGTCTGAAATAACCGCAAAAGTTATTGAATATTACCGTCCGATTTTAAAAGATAAATATGATGACTTTAACAAAAGAGAAAAAGATCTTGATCATTTTGAGTATCTTGCAACACAATATTCAAATCTGGAAGATTTTATAAGCGATCTTGCACTTGAGCCGCCTGATGCAAGTGTTGAAGGAATGTATAAACATAACAGCGATGATGAGGCATTAACAATTTCCACCATTCACTCCGCAAAAGGACTTGAATGGGACAGTGTTTTTATAATCGGTGCGGTTGACGGAAGATTTCCGAGTGCATATTCTTTTAACTCAGAAGAAGAAATGGATGAAGAATTGCGTTTGATGTATGTTGCAGCAACCCGTGCAAAAAATAATTTGTATATTACCTATCCGGTAGATATGTATGATTATTCAATGAATATGGTATTATCAAAACCGTCAAGATTTTTGGATAACATTCCGGAAGATATTTTGGAAGTTTGGGATATTACAGAAGAATAAAGGAAGAAAAAATGCTTATAAAAATATACACAGACGGAGCATGCAGCGGCAACCCTGGAAAAGGCGGATACGGAACAATTCTTGTTGCAGAAGACGATAACGGGAAAATTCACAAAAAAGAACTGACTCAAGGCTTTAAAGTTACAACCAATAACAGAATGGAACTGCTTGCCGCAATTGTGGGGCTTGAAGCATTGAAAAAACCCTGCGATGTTGAATTAACTTCAGATTCCAAATACCTTGTAGATGCTTTTAATCAAAAATGGATTGACGGCTGGATTAAAAAAGGCTGGGTCGGCGCAAATAAACAACCCGTTAAAAATCAGGATTTATGGAAACGGCTGCTTGAGGCAAAAAAAGAACATAATGTAAAATTCATCTGGATAAAAGGTCACAACGGGCACGAATATAACGAACTATGCGACAAAATGGCAGTTCAATCATCAAACAGCGATAATCTGCTTGATGATGAAGGTTTTACTCCTTAGCCTTATAAATAAGCCATAAGATTATTTAATAATTGCTCTTTTGAATGAAATCCCGAAATTTCCGCTGTTTGTTTCCCGTCTTTCAAGAGTATAAAAGTCGGATAGCCTGTTATATTATATTTTTGAGCAATTTCAGGGGATTCATCTGCATCAACAAGACCTATCCAGATTTTTGACTGTTCAAAATCCTGCAATTCAATACGTTGGTTTCTGCAGTAACCGCACCAGGTTGTATAAAATTCAACCAATTTCAAGCCGGATTGGGTTTCCTGTTCAAAATTTTCACTGTTTAATTCAACTAACATATTTCTCCTTTCTTTAACATTGCTATTATAATCGCAGATTTCCAAAAAATACATAGATAAACTGTGTAAATTTATTTTACTTAAATAATAAAAAAATTTTCAATTGTTTTATAATGAATATAAAAGCGGGGTTATATGCTGCAGATAAACAGTTATACTTCTCGGTATCCTTATAACAGTAAAACATCTATACATAAAAATACTTCTTCTAATACTATTCCCGAATTCAGGTTTAATTCAGGATTAAACTATTGCGGAACTGATAAAAAAATATCTTTTCAAGAAGGAGCATCGCTGATATGGAGCGGAATAAAACAGCAGGTTCGTGATATTGGAAATATGCTTTTTACAAATCCGAAAACCCTTCTGTTTCTTGGCGGATTGACAGCAGCAATGGCAGTCCTTCCGGCTGCAGGCATTCCGGCATCCGTAATCGGAGGTTTTCTTGCCGTTTGTTTTGCTGCCGCATCAACTGCCAAAACAATAAAACATTGCCATGAATTTACTCTAAATCACCGGAGAGGGCAATATAACCTTGCAAGAAAAAATCTTAAAAATATTGGTGAAGATTCAGTAAACCTTGCGTTATCTATTCCATTCACACCATCAGCCATATTCAGATTAAAAATATTTAAAAATTTCGGCAAAATCCAATTGGATAAAGAACTATTTAAAAACAAAACCATTGTTGAATGCCTTGATGCACTCGATACACCGGGCTACAATACAAATCTGGAAAGAAAAATTACTTTCAAATGGGCGGCTGCAAAAGAACTAAAAAATACTCCAAACACAAACTCCGTTTTGAAAAAAGAACTGGAAGCATACAATGTTCCGTTTGATGAACTCCCGCAGGTTACTCTTGAAAACTGGGCAAAAAAATATAATATTTATACGCAACCTAAATTTATAATCAAAACACTGCCGGAAAATGTTGCCGGAATGGCAGTTAAATCAAATTGTACAATATATTTGAATGATTACAAAACAAAAATCACATCCATGCAAAGATACATAACGCAAAATACGAAATTAGAAAACGATACATATATATTTACCTATCTGGATACCCAAACCGGCAAACTTTTTAGTGAAACTATTGCAAGACAACCCGTTGATGATTACAATGCTCTCATAACAAAATATAAAACTCTTACTCCGGAAGTTGCAAGAATAATAACAACAATCCATGAACGAGAACATATAGATCAATTTGCCCGAATTGCGTTGACAAAAGGTCTTGATACAATTAGCCCCAAAGAACAGGCAAAAGCGATATACAAAAATATGCTAAAAGAAATGGCAAATCAAAAACGCACTATCGAAAAAACCGAAGAAACAGCAAAAATAATTGCCGAGCAAAAGCCGCCGGAAACATTTGTACAATATATAAAATCACCACTGGAAACCGCGGCAAGAAGAGCCGAAAAACAGGCTATGGACAACCCGTTCTATACTCATTTAGACAATATTTACAGAACCGTTAATGCAAAATCTCCGGCAGGAATCACCCGGCCGCTTTTAACGAATACCGTTCAGGCAGAAGCAATTGTAAGTTAATATCTCAGAGGGATTTTTGAGCGGTTAACTTCTTTTCCTTCATATCCGAAATTTAAAAGCATTCTGTTTGTACTTGTATAAAAAATATTTTCTTCAAAAGTCGGGCCTATATTTACGGTTAAAACAGAGTCTTTTGAAAATTTATATTCAAGATAAGGTACAAACAAACCGTTTTTCTCGACCACACCTGTAACCTTTGAATTTTCGGCACCAAAAACATTAACTACAACTATTCTGTACTCGTGCTCATTCTTAAATTGCGGATTTTTGAAAAATATACTTACAATACTCAAAATATCAATGAGTTCAAACAGAATATCAAATAATTTAACTTCATTTGATTTTTTACTCTGCAATGCTTTTTCAAACAAACTGTTCCATTTTTTAAAAATCGCATGAATAATTTTAATTTGTTTCTGCTTGTCGTAAATAACACTTCCGTAAATCGGCAGATAATTATTTTCCGTCATTTCTTTAACAAGTTTTTGTTTATCGAACCCGATATTATAACCCGTATAACTTTTGCCTTTTGCATAATTATTCCACAAAGTCAGGTTATCGCTTTCAGTAGAAAAAGAAGTCGTAAAATACTCCAGTTTATTTAATAAATCAGTATTGCCGTCAACAATATGTTTGTATTTGTTATAAAAATGACTTTTAATTTTTTCAAACAAATCAGGATTAAGCCCCTGAGTTTCGTCAATCAATTTGATAATAAGCCTGTAAGAATATGCAATTTCTTCTTTATCATTGAGATAAAGCGCATTAGAAAAACGCAAAGTACCGCCGGATAAAATATTCAAAAGTTTTTCCGGCTTGGTATAATGATAAATAGTACAATTTGAGCCGGTATCCAAAAACCTTTTAATTTTAGGGATTTTTTTTAATAACTCATCATAATACGACATCAGAAACCGCTCCCCTTAATACTTTTACAAAAAAGCGGGCAACGAGACTCGAACTCGCGATCTTCTCCTTGGGAAGGAGACATTCTACCACTGAACTATGCCCGCATATGGTATTTACAATTTAAATATAACACAAAATATAACAATTTATATAAATTTTTGTTAATATTTTATAAAAAAACAACCTTTTTCAGGCAATTTTTATATTTTTCACTTTTAATAAAAGAAGGTGATGTGTTTATGAAAAAATTTTTAGCAGTTTTTAGTTTATTAATTATATTTCTGGGAACAAATATTATAATCCCTGACAAAGCCTGCGGGAAATGCAGATCAGGCAGAGGGTATTCCAAAACCTACGGATTGACAACAACATATTATGACAAAGACTGCAATGTAACCGGCAAAACAAGACGAAGTGCAGACGGCACCATAAGTTATTATGACAAAGACGGAAAAAGAATACACAAAACAAAAAGAGTAGTTCACAAACGGCGGCCGATTAAAAGAAGCAGCAAAATCGTATATACCTATGACCGCAACGGGGAAAAAACCGGCGGTTATAAAAGATACGGAAACACAACAACACAGTATGACAAACACGGTAATGTAATCGGCAAAACAAGAAGGAGCGTAAACGGCTCTGTATTCTATTATGACGAGAAAGGGCGAAAAACAAGGTCATTTAAACGCTCGTTCACGGGCAGAATAACCGAATACGACAAAAATAACCGCCGCATCGGAGTTTATAGATAAGATTCTAACATTTTATATCTAGTTTGTTCATTTTTATAAAAAATATTGTATAATACTAGCAAATTATTTTATTTTCATGTTTTATATGTGCAAAATTAAGTATTTTGAAAGGAACAGATAATGAAAGTAAACTTAAATTTATTCAAAAACTTCAAAACTACAGCCTCCAATGCAGGCATAAATCTGAAAATTGACAAAAACAGCGAAATTTACAGCAAAATTCAGCAAGAATTACCTGTATTGCTAAAGATTGCGAAAAAAGAAAATAATCCTATAACTTTCGTGCCAAAGGGCGAAAATGCAACACTAATGAATTTCGGCCCTTACACAACAGTTCTTAGAAATGATGATTTGCAGGAAAAAATCGCAATTCAAATATATGATCACATTTCTAAAGTCAGAATACCGCACAAATAATCCTATTAGATTTTGTGCATATTGTCTATAATTTCTTTTTTCTGAACCCAGATTTCCATACCCATTTCGGTACCTTTATTTGTCAGGGCTTCTTTAATTTCCTTGAAAGTGTATTTTGACTTTTCTATGTCACAAAGCATAAACATCACAAAATGCCCCTGCATTAAAGTCTGTTTTATATCTTCAATATTAATTTCGTATTTCGCAAGCACAGATGTAACTTCTGCGACAATACCTATTTTGTCCGCCCCGAATACGGTTACTATAATTTGATTTGACATTATTTGCTTTCCTCCACATTTATTTCAACCAATTTTGGAACTCGAGTTTGGGCAACTTCAGGCTCTTTTTCCTGAGGTTCATCTTTGAACCATTGCGGATATATCAACCTTCCTAAATTATATTTCCGGCAATACAATTTCAACTCTTTTTTAACTTCCGGAGCCAAAATATACAATACAATTACATTCGGTACACACATTGCAATCATCATAGCATCCGTAATATTTATAACGGATTGAACATTCATAACCGAACCTATGACAATAAATACGCAGTACAAAATATTAAATGTTAATACCCTTTTTTTGCCTTCACCCAAAAGGAATGTCCAGGCTTTCTGACCGTAATATGCCCAGGAAATCAAAGTAGATAACGCAAATAATATTGCAACCAGTGATAAAATATACGGGAAAAACGGAATTACGGATTGAAATGCACTTGAAGCAAGTTCAATACCTGAAATTTCACCGATTTGAGTTTTATCAAGAACTCCTGAAAAAATAATTGCAAATGAAGTAAATAAACATAAAATACCGGTTAAAAAGGTTTCAAGCAGCGCAACAAAACCTTGAGATACCGCTTCTTTAGTCTGTGCAGTTGCATAAACGATTGCAGCAGCACCTGTTCCGGCTTCATTTGATTGAACAGAACGTCTTAAACCGATAATAATAGTTCCAAAAACTCCGCCTGCAACTGCTGTCGGATGAAATGCCTCTTTCAGGATTAAAACAAGCGCACTCGGAATATGAGTAATATTTGCACCGATAACTATAAGCCCTGAAACTATATATAAAAGACACATTGTCGGAACAAGTATTGTAGTAACTTTAGCAATACTTTTAATTCCGCCGACAACAACCATACCGATTAAAACAGCAACCAATAATCCAAATACCCATGTATATCCGAGCATAAAACTATGTTCTCCGCCCGTGATAAAAATTAACTGGTGGGCTGATTGGTTTATTTGAATCATATTTCCACCCGTTATGCCGCCTCCGATACACAATATTGCGAATACGACAGATAACGGCTGTCCGAGCCAGCGCATATTCTTTCTTGTCAAACCGTGTGCTATATAATGCATAGGGCCGCCGGAAATAGAACCGTCACAGTTAAATCTCCTGTACTTCACCGCAAGCGTTGCTTCAACAAATTTTATTGACATCCCCAGAAGTGCACCTGCAAAAATCCAGAATGCCGCACCCGGCCCGCCGATTGAAATAGAAATCGCAACCCCTGCAATACACCCGATACCGATTGTTCCTGACAGTGCTGTTGCAAGTGCCTGAAAAGATGAAACCTCTCCGCAGCTTCCTTCGTGTTCGTGAGAATGCGGGTTTTTTATGATTAAATCAAGTGCGTGTTTAAATCCCCAAACGGCAATGCCTCTATAATATATAGTGAAAAATATTCCCGCTATAAGTATCCAGAATATAATTACCGGAACTTTGTACCCGCACACAGGCACCGGGAAAAATATCAAATTCGCTACAAAATCTGATACCGGGGCAATGTGTTTGTCCATAAAAGCATCAACACTCATTGCCTGAGATTGTTGAATACTGCACAAAAATAAAAACATAAAACTTAAAAATTTCTTCATTCTGTCATCCTTTCAGAACCTCTAAAGGTTATTTACACGAAGTAAATTCCAACCATACTACTAACAGTATAACAAAAACGAACTAAATAAGGTTAGTTGTTGTTACTAACTGTTACACTTATAGAAAATTCAGGTGCTTGTTTATATGTTTTTTAAATGATACAATGGGATAAAGGAATAGAGTTAAGTATGATGATGAGTCAGACAAAAAAATTGTCCATAGCATTTTGCTGGCACATGCACCAGCCGGTGTACCAGCTTGCTGAAAACGGCGATTATTTAATGCCATGGGTCAGACTGCATGCTGTTAAAGATTATCTTGACATGATTCTGTGGGCTAAAAAATTTGATAAACTCAAATTAAATTTCAATTTTGTACCTGTTTTAATAGATGCAATAATTGATTATGCGGAAAATAACGCATACGATCTCCATGCAAGAATGACTGTCAAACAGGTTGACAGACTTAATGACGAAGACAAACTTTTTATTCTGACAAATTTTTTTGATGCAAATTATCAAACAATGATACTTCCTAATGATGAGTATCACAGATTGTATAAAATAGTCCAAACCTCAGGCGGAAACGATATTTCCGTATTAACAAACCAGGAGTACGCTGATTTGACTGCGTTATTTAATCTTGCTTGGATTGATTCTTCTTTTAAAGTAAATAATCCGGAATTGAAAAAACTTGTCAAAAAAGGTAAAAATTACACCGATGAGGACAGAGTAAGAATTATTGAAATCCATAGAGAAATAATAAAAAAGATTATTCCGGCAATGAAAAATCTTGTCAAAAAAAATAAAATTGAATTGATGGCAAGTCCGTATTACCATCCGATATTACCGATTTTAATGGATTTTAAAAACATAAAAAAATCCCCGATGCCTGATGATGATACAACGGGATTTAATATGGAACAGGATGCCGAACTCCAAATAAACATGTCTTTAGATAGAATAGAAGAAGTTTTTGGCAAACGCCCTCAAGGGGTTTGGCCATCCGAACACTGTGTAAGCAGAAAAACTTTGAATATGTTATCCAAACTCGGTGTAAAATGGTCAATTTCTGATGAGGGAATACTTGCAAACTCAATTAAATTTGAATTTGAGCATGATTTTAAAGGGTATATCAATGAGCCTTACCACCTTTTAAAAACCTACAAATTTAAAACAAATCAATCTGATATTAAAATGATTTTCAGAGAATCTACAATTCCGAATTTGATAAGTTTTGAATACCAGAATCATGATCCGATAGCAACAGCAAACGATCTTTATGATCGTATAAAAATTATCCAGAGCAAAATTCTGTCATCTCCTGACAAAGAACATCTGCTCACAATAGCACTGGACGGTGAAAACTGCTGGGAAAATTATATTGATGACGGCACAACATTTTTAAAAACTCTGTATTCTCTTATACTGGAAGATAAAACTCTTGAAACCGTACTTGTTTCAGAATATCTTGATAAAACAAAAGAAGATAAAACATTAGACCGAATAGCCTCGGGTTCTTGGATAAACAGAGATTTTAAACTATGGATTGATGAACCGGTAAAAGATTTAGCATGGACATATTTAAAACGGGTCAAAAAAGATTTCAGCCAGTTTTCTAAAAAAGAACCTGAACATCCGAATCTTGAATCCGCATACCGTGAAATACTAATATGTGAAGGCAGCGACTGGTTCTGGTGGTATGGAGAACCGAATGATTCAGGCCGTGATAATATTTTTGATTTTCTTTTCAGAACACATCTCAAAAATGTTTACCGTTATCTGAATCTTGAGATTCCGGCATTTTTGGATGACGCATTATCTGACATTACAGCGGCAAAACCTTCTAAATATCCGAAGGCTCTTATCTCTCCGGAAATTTCAGGGAAAAATGTTGTAGTCGATGATGAATGGAATAATGCCGGATATATAGAAATCCCTGACGGGCCGGTTTTGAGAGAATCAAAATTATTTGATAAAATCAGATTCGGAAATGATAAAGATTATTTTTATCTGAAATTTAACATGAATAAATACATTAGAGAAAATTCAGATTTGTCAAAAAGAACCTATCAAATGTATGTATATTTCAGAAAATCCCGCCACAAGCAAACCCTGTCACCGGTTCGTCTAATCAATAAAACGGAAAATATTTCTCCTATATCTATGGAAAAATTCCATAAAGAAATGCAAATTGCAATAAAAAATGATAATCTGCAGTTAGTCAGGCTGATTCGTGCAATCCCGGGCGATATGTGGGTGCTTGAACAGGCACGCTCAATAGAAACCGCTTACGGAGAAACTCTGGATTTGAAAATTCCGTTCAGCATCCTTGGAATTAACCCGGGTGAAACTCTGGAATTTCTGTTTGTGAATGCAAATTACGGTATCAAAGATTTTTATATTCCGAATGAAATGGTATTAGCAGTCACAAGACCGGTCTTAAAGTAACAAATCTTTTGATAATGCACCAATTGCAATAATTTGAATTGTAGTAAATAATAATCCCATTTTTATCCCCTTTTAACTTATATGAGTATAAAGTTAATTTCAAAGAGAAAATTGCTAAAATATTAACTATTGTAAATGGGAAATTAATACTGAATTTTACGGCAAAATCATAAAATATCAATCGGATCGACATCTATTATCAATTTTATATCTTTCGGGATATTAATTTTACCGAGAAAACCTGATACAAACCTGTGCCCTTTTTCATCAAGTTTATTTTTAATTAAAATCTGAAAACGATAACTGCCGTTGAGTTTTTCTATAACACAAGGAGTCGGGCCAAGAACATCCAGCCTTTCCCCGAACCCGAATTTTTCTATCATCGTGCATAACCTCAGGGTAATCTCCTGAGCGGCTTTTTCGGCTCTAAAATTATTCGGGCTGCTTAAAATCAATCTTATAATCTGGCTGAAAGGCGGATAATCAAAATCTTCACGGGATTTAATTTCCTTTGCATAAAATTCGGAATAATTTTGTGATTTTGCGCTTTCCAGTGCGTAATAATCCGGATTGTAGGTTTGAAACAATACCCGTCCTTTAAACTCGCCTCTTCCTGCGCGTCCTGCAACCTGAGTCAATAATTGAAACCCCCGCTCGGAGGCTCTAAAATCCGGGAGATTAAAACTTGCATCGGCAGAAATTACCCCGACAAGCGTTACATTAGGGTTATCCAGACCTTTTGCAATCATCTGGGTGCCTATCAAAATATCAATATCCCCGTTTTGAAATCTCTCCAGCAGTCTTATATGTTCACCTTTGCGCACAAGAACATCACTGTCTATACGCTCAATTTTATATTCCGGATACAAATCTTTAATGTAAAATTCAATTTTTTGAGTCCCTGTTCCGGAATTTTTCAACCCCTCAAACCCGCAATTCGGACAGACATCAGGAAAATACTCCGTATGGTTGCAGTAATGACACTTCAGCATATTATCTTTTGAATGCCATATCATAGGAACAGCACAATTCGGGCACTCAATAACATGCCCGCAGTTCAAACACTGTGTATAAGTTGAAAAACCGCGTCTGTTTATAAGAAGGATAACCTGTTGTTTTTTATCAAGAGTTTCCTGTATTGCAGTTTGCAAAGGCTTTGATATTAAACTTTTATATGCAGCACGGCCGTATTCCTGCATATTTATAACAGAAACCGGTGCAACTTTTGCATTGTTATATCTCTGGAGCATTTCAAACAGATGATTTGAATTAACTGCTCTATAATAACTTGAAATATCCGGAGTGGCAGAACCAAGTATAATAGGACAGGAATTAAATTCCGCAAGTTTTCTTGCTACAAGCCGTGCATCATATCTAGGAGATGGAGTTGACTGTTTATATGCACTTTCATGCTCTTCATCTATTATAATAAGTCCTATGTTTTGTATAGGTGCAAACACGGCAGATCTCGCTCCCGCAAGAATTTTTATTTCATTTTTGTACAATTTCTGCCATACATCATACCTTTCCCCCTCAGAAATACTGCTGTGCCAGATTGCAACATCTTTTGTGCCGAATTTTTTTGCAAGCCGTTTTGTCAACTGTGATGCAAGTGCAATTTCAGGAACCAGAAATAATACATTTTTACCTGATTTTATAGTGTCATCAATCAATTTAAAATATACTTCGGTTTTACCGCTTGCGGTCACTCCGTGCAGAAGAATCTGCGGCGAAATTTCTTCTTTTATCTGTTTTGAAATCCCTTCATAAACTTTTTGCTGTAACGGCGAAAGTTCAAAAAGTTCCTCTTTTTTATCAATCTTTAAAATATCAAGCGGATTTCTGTAAACTTGCTCTTCTGTTATTTTTAAACAGCCCGCAGCCTCTAGTTTTTTTATTGTTGCTCTTGTGGTTTTTGCCAATTTTTCAAATTCCGTTAATGAAGTTTTGCCTGCCTGCTGCAGCAATTCTAAGACCTCTTTCTGTCTTTTTGTTGCTTCGTCATATTTGATAAACTCGACAGACTGTTCTATTTTAAAAGATTTTTCAATAAGTTTTAACGGAATAGCCGTATTTAACACGGTAACAAGATCAACACAATAATAATTAGCGACCCATTCGAGTAATTTTAAATATTCAACAGAAAACAAAGGTGTTTCATCAAGAATTTTGGAAACTCTTTTTGCCTTTATTTCAGGCGGAAGATAATTTGAAAACCCTACACAAAAAGCATTTATTAATCCCTGACGGCCAAAAGGAACAAGCAAAGCCTGGCCGATTTTAATTGTGGTGCGCATCTCGGGCGGAATTAAATAACTGAATGTTTTTACCCCCAGCCCGCGGATATTCACAAGACAAACAGCATAATTGTCATTTACAATATAGGAATTATCAAGACTTTCCGACGATTCTCTTTTTTTTAGTTTAAGTTTGCGCTCAGGAATATCAAATAAATTTTTTTGAATACCGCTATTCATCTCCATTTTCCTTCCACGAATACAAAAACGGCGCGCAGATTTACTACGCGCCGTTTTTTATAAACTTTATTTTATTAACGATGCGTTGTTGTGCTGTATTTGCTTGCTGCATCATTTCTTAACTGTTCCATATACAACTGGCCGTTTTTAACAACCTGCTGCAGTTGTGTAAGATTGCCTTCCAAACTTGTTAAAACCTGTTCTGCATACAACTCGGCACCTTCGCGTATTTTAATTGCTTCTTCGGTTGCTTTCATTCTGATGTTTTCGCCATCTTGTATTGCCAGATGTTTCATTTTTTCACAATCGTCAACAACTTCATTTTTGATACGTATGCCTTCTCTTTCAATCGCTTTAATTTGATCAGATTCGGATAATTTTCTGTCTGCTTCGTTCTGCGCTTCCTGAACAATCCTTGTTGCTTTCTGTCTTGCTTCATTGATAAGTCGTTCTTTATCTCTCAACAAAACCCTTGCTTCCTGAACTTCAGGCGGCAGTGTAGCATATATTCTGTCTATTAAATCTTCGATTTCTCTTTTATTTACTATTGTATATTTTAACACGGAATAACCTTCATCCAAGGCGATTTCCAACATTTTTAGTAAATCGTAAACTCCGTTTTGTGGCATGTTAATATCCCTTTATCCCTTTCGCATTTTACTATTTAAAATATGCCATGATAGCGTATAATTGTCAAATAATATTTTTTATCGGAATTACATAAATTAACATGTTCCGCTTATTCAGGCAAAATTTGAATTTTTATGATTTCATTTTTGTTAAGTAAGTGTTAACAGCCTCGGGCACAAACTTTGAAATATCACCGTTATTTGATAATATTTCCCGGATTGTACTGGATGAAATAAAATTATATTCCGGTTTAGTTGTAAGAAATACCGTTTTAATTGATGAACATAATGCGCTGTTTGCCTGCGACAACTGCATTTCGTATTCAAAATCAGAAACAGCACGCAAACCTCTTATCAAAACTTCGGCATTATGCTTTTTTGCATACTCTATTGTCAAGCCGCTGAAAGAATCAACTTCAACATTGGAAAAACCTGTTATGCTTTGTTTTATTAACCCGACCCTTTCTTCTACCGTTAAAAATCCGTTTTTATTCGAATTATGAGCAACGGCAATAATAACTCTGTCAAAAATTTCAGCCGCACTCTTTAATATGTCCAGATGCCCGTTGGTTATAGGGTCAAAACTTCCAGGATATATTGCGATTTTCATAAAATTCCTCTCTTTTACCCGAGTATAATTCAATCTGTATGTTTTTTCAACGATAAAACAAATTTACTTTCCAAATCAAGAAGATATTGTTTTATATCAAGTCCGCCGGCATAACCTGTCAATGTGCCGTTTTTACCTATAATTCTGTGGCAGGGAACGATTATAGGAATTTTATTTTTGTTATTTGCACCGCCAACGGCACGGGAGGCTTCAGGCTGTCCTATAAGTTTTGCGATATCCCCGTATGTCGCAGTTTTTCCATATTCAACGGTTAACAATGCTTTCCATACTTTTTGCTGAAACGATGTCCCTTCAATACATAAAGGAATATCAAATGTTTTACGCTCTCCTGCAAAATATTCATCCAATTGTTTGCAAACAGAATCAATTACAGAAGTTTTTTCAATTTCGCACAGCAATACATCTTCAAAAAGTATATGCGAAAGTTTCCCTTCTTTTTCCGCTATCCATAATTTTCCTACAGGTGAATTATAACAATATTTTTTCATAATTTGTTTATCTTTTTAAACTATTATATAATGAATCCTATGAAAAAGATATTATGTTTTGGTGATTCAAATACTTACGGTTTTATACCGCAGACCTGCAAACGATATGAAGCGCAAGACCGCTGGAGCGGAATACTGCAAAATTTGCTGGGAGATGATTATGAGGTTCTGGAACAGGGAATGAATAACCGCACCGGTTTTTTCAAAAATCCGGAAAATATTAAATTATGCGGAGGGGAATATCTGCCTATTTATCTGCAAAACCACCATGATATAGACATCTGTATCCTTGAATTGGGAACAAATGATGCACAATTTTTCTATGATTACAGCGCAGAGGCAGTTCGGGAAGGGCTGCAAAAATTAATAAATTCAATACATGAAGCAAATCCTTCAACAAAAATTATCATTGTACCGCCGGTTAAAATTCAAGCAAATATTTTAGACGGAATATTTGCAATGTATTTTAATCTGGAATCAGTTGAAAAAATTTCTCAAACATTTGGCATATATAAAGAAATTGCACAAAAAAATAAATGCTATTATCTTGATTTTAATGAATCCGTTAAACCTTCAGAAATTGACGGACTGCATTACTCTGCCGCATCACACAGAATTATTGCCTGCAAAGTTGCCGCATTTATTAAATTGAATAATTTATAAAATTATTTATTCAGCCCGAAACTTTGAAAAGTCCGGCTTTTTGGAATAAAACCGCTGCCGGTGAAAGAAGTTGTATTTTGTTCAGTCTTTTGCACAGGCTGCTGGTGTTTATATCTGTAATTTGTCCATATTCTCGATATTGCACTCAAGGTAAATCCCATTGCAACAAGGCTGAATAAGAACGGAACACCGGTTATAACAGATTTTTGCTTAATAAGTTTTGATAATTCTTCATTTATTGTTGATTTATTTTTAACCGCCAATTCTTCCGCTATTTTAGGCAAATCTTTGCGGGATGGGATATTCGCAATGCTTCCGTCTGAATTTTTCTTTATTAAATCAGGGAATTTACCGTTTTTAGCAAGATATTTCTTAAATCCGGCATCTAAAACAGAAGAACCGAATATAGTATAAAGAACAACAAGCGGAACCCTTGTCCAGACTTCAAGAAAATCGAGCCTGCCTCTATCTTTTGCGGCACTTGAATATCCGAATAAACCGGTTGTACATGTAACTGCCAGCATACCTTTGCTCAGTGCAAATTTTCCGTTATTATTTACAAAATCGAGTTTTAAATAATCTTTTAAAAATGTATCCAGTTTTTTAGATTTAACATTTGCTAATTTAGAAATATATGCCCCCGGCTCAAGCAAAATTTCGGAAAATTTAAGTGCCGCTTTAGATTTGTGTCCGAATGCAGCAAGTCCGAGTCCGCCGAGAATGCCGGCAGCCGAAAGCAGACCCGTTTTTAAAAGTACATTTTTTGAATGTGTTTCAACTCTTTTTTGCTGCTCCAAATCAACAGTTTTTTCTTTATTCAAATTGGCAACATTATTAAAATCACTTATTTTAAAAACTTTGAGAGTAAATAAGTTTTTTGCAAAACCAAGCCCGTATTCAAGTGCCGGAACTGTAATACAACCCAGAAGTATTCCGCCTTTTGCTGCTATGGTTCTATTTTTCAGCACTTTGTCGAGATTTGAATTTTTAATTTCCTCTACACTATTTGCAAGATTTTTTACAACAGCATCTTTAAATTTTTTAGGTTGAACAGTTTTAAATAATTTATTGCGAAACAGGTGTTCTCCTAAAAACGGAGCCGCAAAATAAAATATCCCCGACTCAATAAATTCAAGAAAAGTAAATTCTGAAAAATCTACAAAACTCCGTGATAATACTGCCTTTGGAAACCAGTTGGTAAGAGTTCCCTGAATAAATCTTGTATGTGATAAATTTTCCTGCGATTTAAGAAATTTATCCAGATATTTTGTACTTTTGCTAAATTCGCTGTTTATACCGCCGAATGAGGTTTGCTGCTGTTTTTGTTTAAAATATTCATTAGTTATATTTGTATTTGCTATACCTGTTATCATGCTTTTTCCTTTTCCAAATTGAAATAATACTAAAAAAGACCACCTGAATAGGTGGTCTTAAGAACTTTTTGCTTATTTAATGATTAACGCATTCGTCCATAACAATGACCACCTTTAATAAGGCTTTGCATCATCATCATTTGCATCATCATTGTCATAGTTTTTTGCATCAAAAATTTTTCCTTTTTTGTTTACTATAGGACTTATGCTACTATAACATTTTCCTCTTGTCAATAAAAAGCATAAAATTAACTATGAATTAAGCAGAACTTCTACCATTTTAAAACCCTTGGAAGTCAATCTGTAACCGGTATCCACAATACTGTAATTTCCGTCAACCGAATTTACAAACCCGAAAGGGAATTTTGAATATATAGATTCAATCAAACCTTCGTCGCCTAAAATAAGAATATGTCCCATAAATTTACGTTCCATTTCCTTACCCTTAACATTAAGCAGCGACATCAGCGTATGCGAATTGATTAAGTAGTCATCATACTTAACCATTGTTATCAAAATTTCTTTTACAAATGCTGAATCTAATCTCATCTTCAAAACTTTATGTCTGCCATATATAATATAACACTTCAATATATTTTATGCAAGCACGCTTAAAATTTTTATCGTGAAATAACACTTACTTTTATTAAATTTTGTAAAAATTTTACTTAATAACTAGCAAAATAATCCATTTAGATGAGTTAAAATCATGTCACACATTTTATAATGTGAATGATATTATAAACACGGAGATTGGGGTCTTGTGCCCCGTCGGTAAAGGGTTAGAACTATGGTCGATAACAGATCCGCAGGGTTCTTTGGTATTGGCGGTGCTTTTAATTTCAAAAGCGGTGATATATCGGGAACGGCAGCAAAATTAACAGATGAAAAAATGGGTCAAGGCGGGGAATACTTTTCCCAAAGAGGCGGTGAAGAAGAAGCACCCGCGCCGGCAAATCCGTATGTCGATCAAAGTGCGGTATTAAAAGCAACCCTGAACTCTCTTGCAATGATGAATGTCGCAAATGTTCTGAGTTCCCAGCGGCGCAAACCGGTGCTGGATGAAGAAGATAAGATTACCGAAGATTTAAAAGAGATTTTGAGAGTTAAACGGCAAAAAAAAGATAACAGAAGAAAACAAGAAGATGAAGAAACCGAAGAAGAAAGATAATCTTGCTCCGGTTTTATTTTTATTAACTTCTATAAACAATAAAAAAGACACTATAAACTAGTGTCTGTGTAAAGACTGATTATGATGGATGATTCGATTATTTTCCCCTTTAAATTTTTCCGATTTTCTTAATCTTTATTTTCCCCTGAAATTTATTCCCCTTAAATGTTTTCCATTTTCTTTTTCTTTAAATATCCCTTACATATATATAAACAATTTTTAAAAATAAAAATTGCCATATATAAAGGTTATATATTACAAAACTTTACAATTTATTTTTGAGGAATATCATTATTGTTTATGGCATCGCATAGTGCCTTGTAAAGCATCGGATGAATTTTCCCGTCCTGCACATCTTTATATATTATTGCAAGCGTTTTATCGGTAGAAAAAGCCTTTTTATAACTCCTTTGTTCCATAAGCGCAGAGAATTTATCCGCAAGATTGACAATCTGCAAACTCACATTTGGAACAAAAGATGTGCCGTTAACGGAATTTTCGTAATTGTTGTGGTGCATACGCACTATTTGAAGAGTATTTTCATTAAAATTCGTATTCTTTAGCAATTGATACCCTAATTCCGTATGCAAATCCATAATCTTATGTTCATCTTCAGATAAAGAAGATTTTTTGTTCAGAATTTCCGGCGGAATAAGAACTTTTCCAAAATCATGCAGAAAAGCACCATTTTTCAAATCCGCAACATTTATATCACGGGTCAAGACTTTTGGCAAATGCTTGTATATCGCCATTGAAATATTCTGGGTATCTTTGCAGTGACCGGTTTTCAACTCCTGCAATTCTTTAATATTCAAATGCAGAGGGATTTTATGCTCTGCAAGAATTTGCAAGACTTCCGGATTTTGCGAAATCAGATTTCTTACGGCTGTTTCATTAAAAAGCCGCTCCGGCGAATTGTTCCGGAATGTATCCTGAACAGGAGCCTGACGAAATGTTACTCTGGATTTTATTCTGTTATTTTGAACACCGTAAGTACTGTTAACTATACTGTTAGTATTATTTGAAATATAATCAAACCACACGAGAATGAACCTACTAAAATTACTTCACCACTATATTTATATAAACTATTATTTGAATTAAAATTTGCGCAAAATTAAGAAAATATAAAAAAATCTTAATATATTAAATTTCGTGCTATATTAAAAGGGCTATGGAAAATATTGAAAATGTTATAATATGCGGGCTTGGAGCAGTCGGTTCTATATATGCCGATAAAATTCACAGATATAACAGTGATAAACTAAGAGTTCTTGTAGATAAAAACAGGCTGGAAAAATATAAAAAAAATCCGAAAATCTTTAACGGAGTTCCCCTGGATTTAAATTATATCCTGCCGGAAGATAATAACTTTAAAGCCGATTTAATTATTATTGCAACAAAATTTGACGGTTTAAATGATGCTGTTCATAATATAAAAAACTTTGTAAAAGAAGATACAATTATTCTTTCTCTTCTGAACGGCGTCACAAGCGAAGAAATTATTGCTCAAAAATACGGCTGGAAACATTTGCCGCTGGCATATTTCATAGGACACAGCGCAATGCGTGAAGGAAATATTATTACACATGACGGAGTTTCCACTATTGTATTCGGAGTTAAAGATAAATCAAAAACCGACATAAATGATATTGAAATTCTAAAAAATTATTTTGACAAAACCGGAATAACCTGCAAAATTCCTGAAGATATGCTGCGTTCATACTGGCTGAAATATATGCTCAATGTCAGCACAAACCAGCCGTCTGCAATACTTAGAATGACTTTTGGCGATATGCAGAAAAATTCGAAATTTATAGAATTTATGAAAAATATCATGAATGAAGTTGCACTGGCAGCAAAAGCCGAAGGGGTCAGCAATACAGAAACCATGTGTGATGAAACACTAAAAACCCTGTACAAAATGATTCCTGAAGGGAAAACCTCGATGCTGCAAGATGTCGAAGCCGGAAGGACAACCGAAATTGAAATTTTTGCAAAGACAATGATTAATTTCGGAGAGAAACACAATATTCCGACACCATATAACCGCATAATGAAAGAAATGATAGAGATAATTCATGAAAATTATAAAAAGTAATTTTCATGTTAATATTTTTTTATGAAAGATTACGATTTTTATATAGTGCCGACACCGATTGGCAATTTGGAAGATATAACATTAAGAGCGGTTGAAGTATTAAAATCGGTTGATATAATCGCCTGCGAAGACAGCAGAGTCACACAGAAATTATTAAATCATTACGATATAAAAACAAAATGTATTTCATACCACAAATACAACGAAAAAGAACGGATAAACGAATTTTTATCAATCTTAAATTCAGGCAGAAAAATCGCACTGGTATCAGATGCCGGAACACCTTTAATATGTGATCCTGGCTCGATAATCGTAAATGAACTCAGAAAACACGGATACAGCCTGACCGCCCTTCCGGGAGCAAATGCTCTTGTTACATTTCTTTCACAAATATCAAGGCAGGACGAAAGTTTTTCTTTTGCAGGCTTTTTACCAAAAACCGAACAGAAAATACAAGAAATTGCTCTGCAATACAAATATCAAGATTTCGTTTTCTATGAATCACCGAACAGAATCATTAAAACCCTTGAATATATTAAAAAAGTCCGGCCAGATGCCAGAGTTGCTGCAGGGAGAGAATTGACAAAAATATTTGAAGAAATAGTAACAGGAACAATTGATGAAGTTATTTTACATTTAAAAACCAATATTACAAAAGGGGAGTTTGTCTGCTTAATTTTCAGGGACAGCAAAAATGAAGAACTTTTCAACATGGATGACAAAATAAAACTGCTGCAAAATAAAGGTTTTAGCGCAAAAGATATTTCCGTAATCTTATCCGAATTATACGAAGTTAACAAAAATAAAATTTATAACAGAACAGTTAATAAATAGTTATAAAAAAATTGTACTTTTTTTTAGTTTATGATAAAATTTTAGTGGGCGTAGGGAGCTTTTATAATAAGGGAAAAGTTTTTGAATTTAAAGACAATGAAAAGATTAGTGTTAGCGTTAATGCTGACCGGAATAATTCAAATATCAGGATATGCTGTAGATGATGTATGGGGAGGAATGGGTTTAACCGAAGAGGCCCTTCAAAAAGACAGCAACTACGCCAATACTATTTTTGACAAATATACAAATTACTCCGAAACTCCTGCGCCAAAAGTAAATAACGGTAATTACCCTGCGGATTTAACGGACTCAAAAAATACGGTTTCAGCCTCGGATACCGAAAAAAGAACAATAAGTAATATTGAATTTTACGGTCTGAACTCCGTTTCAAAAGATGAACTGCTTAGCAAAATGCAGATGAAATCAGGAGAAACTTATTCCCGTGACATGCTTCAGTCTGACCTGAAAGCAATATATGAAACAGGCTTCTTTACGGAAAACATGAAAGCCATCCCTTCAAAAAACGATGACGGCACAGTTACGGTTAAAATCGTTGTAGAAGAAAATCTGCCGGTTAAAGATTTCACAATTGAAGGTAATACAGTTGTTCCTGTTGAGGATATTCTTGCGATTCTTTCCGATATGAAAGGGAAACCGCAGAATATTACCCAGTTAAATGCAGCAATCGCCCAAATTCAGGAATTGTACAATTCAAAAGGATACATTCTTGCAAGAGTATCTTCCGTCAATGATGATCCTGACGGAACAATCAATATCACAATCAAGGAAGGTATCATCGACAAAATCATGATTGAAGGCAATGAAAAAACAAAAGATTACATCATTGCACGTAATGTCATGACCGAGCCTGGCATGATTTACAACGAAAATCTCATAAAAGAAGACCTCGTAAGATTGTATGCAACCCAGGCATTTAAAGATGTTACACGGGAAATTGAACCGAGTGAAGATGTGCCGGACGCGTACGACATTACAATAAAAATTCAGGAACAGAGAACTGCAAGTATTTCTGTCGGCGGCGGTATTGATACCGTAACAGGTTTATTCGGATCCATGGGTATTACTGAAAATAACTTCCGCGGCAGATGCGAAAGACTTTCATTAACAGGTTTGGTCGGTACCGGTGTAATCCTTAACGATTCATCAGTTAAAGACCACATGAACATTCAGGCTGAATTAAGTTACTTCAAGCCGTACTTCTTAAATTCTGATACTTCATTAAACAGCAGATTATTCTTCAGAGATTTCGGTTCTTATCAGGTTCCGCTTGCAGTTGAAAGAAGATATGGCGCAGAAGCAACCGTATCTCACAGATTGAAAAAGAATAAACACGCATCTGCTTCTTTGAGTTTAGGATTGGAAAATATAGATGTTAGAGAAGGAGATGCCAACGGCATTAAGAATTTATATAACAAGTACAATATTCCTATTGCCCGCCGTGCTGAACAGTTAGAAGGCGGATTATTCCTGTCTTTGAGTCCTGCAATTATCTATGATACAAGAGATTCGGCGACAGTAACAAGACACGGTACAATGGCAAGTTTGAGATTTGATGAAAACTTTGGCATGGACGGGTTTGACAAGACTAACGGAAAACTTACCGGTATGATTAAACAATATATTCCTATCGGTAAAAAATCTTCGTTATCCTTCACTGCTAAAGGCGGAGGAACAATCCACGGCGATATACCTGAAGTTATGGCATATCGTTTAGGCGGCCCTTATACTATCAGAGGTTTCAAAATGAGCGGAGTCGGTACAGGTAACGCATTCATTATGGGTTCCGCCGAATTTGCAACTCCGATTCCATTTATGGACAGAACAAGAATTGCATTCCTGAACAATATAAGATTCACAATTTGGGCTGATGCAGGTAAAGTATTTGACGGAACAATCTCTAACAAATTGTATGACCGTCCAATGGAAGCGTTGTCTGTCGGTGTCGGTTTGAAAGTATTTGTTCCGGGCATGGGGCCTTTGTCAATCGATTACGGTATTCCGCTTACAAATCCGGGTGACAACGGCTCAAGCAACGGCTACTTTACATTTGGTGTAGGTGATTTGTTATACTAGTAATAATAAATAATATAGGAGGATTTATGAAAAGAAAACTTATGGCATTTTTATTAGCCGCAGGCTTAACTTTCGGAACCGTATTACAGGCAAATGCTGAAATAGGTTACATCAATTACCAGAAAGTTTTAGAAAACTATCCTGCTGCTCAACAGGCTATTAAAGAAATTGATGCAAAAACTCTTGAAATTCAACAGTTTATGGTTGATAAAGAAAGACAATACAAATCTTTAGATACACCGTTGAAAAAACAAAACTTTGAAAATCAAACTGCAAATGAACTAAAAGCAAAACAAGAAGCTATTTACAAACTTCAAAACGAAAAGCAAAACCAGATATTAACTCAAATTCAGAATGCAGCAAAAAATATAATGGTTACACAAAAACTTGATGCTGTTCTTTCTGACGAAGTTGTATTTGTCGGCGGAGTTGATATTACAGAACTCGTAATTCAAAACTTAAAGGGAATGTAATTTCAGCACGGGGAGCATTTTATGAAATATTCGGAAAACGGTATTCAATACCACATAGGATTAAAAGAGGGAGATGCCGGGGAATATGTAATATTGCCCGGAGATCCTAAACGATGCAAAAAAATTGCCGAATATTTGGATGATGCAAAATTGGTTGCAGACAGCAGAGAGTTTGTTACATATACAGGTCTGCTTGACGGAGAAAGAGTCAGCGTAACATCGACAGGCATCGGCGGGGCATCAGCGGCTATTGCGCTGGAAGAACTTGTTAATGTAGGTGCAAAAACATTTATTCGTGTCGGAACATGCGGGGGCATGCAGTTAGATATAAAAGGCGGAGATATTGTTATTGCAACCGGTGCGATTCGCATGGAAGGAACAAGCAGAGAATATGCTCCGATAGAGTTCCCTGCCGTCGCAAATCTTGAAGTTGTGAATGCTCTTACACAGGCTGCTCAAAAACTCGGCTATACCTATCATACCGGTATAGTACAGTGCAAAGATTCTTTTTACGGACAGCATTCACCGGAAACAAAACCTGTAAACTATGAACTTTTAAACAAGTGGGAAGCCTGGAAAAAACTCGGCTGTCTGGCATCCGAAATGGAATCCGCAGCATTATTTATTGTTGCCAGTTATTTAAAAGTTAAAGTCGGTTCAGTATTTTTAACAGTAGGAAATCAGGAACGAGAAAAATTAAATATGGAAAATCCTATTGTACATGACACGGAAAAGGCAATTAAAACAGCCATAGAGGCAATCAGGATATTAAAAGGATAATTTATGTTTAGAAAAAATAGAATGGAATATGTAATAAAATCATGCTCGGCAAGTGATGCGCAGGATTTGCAGAATCTGCTTAATGAAATGTCCATGAACGGCTGGGATTTGTACAGTATGCATGATGTTGAGGATGACGACAACGGTTCTCAATTAAATTGTATATTTATGCGGGAAGCAAAATCCGAAAGTATCACGGATTCCGATATAATTAATATTTCCGATTTCAAAAGCCAGATGGAAAAAATGCTTTCTCCGAAAATGAGTGAATACGAAAAATGTCTGGAATTGCAATCAAAAATTCGCATTCAAAAAGAAAATATCCACAAAATTAAAGCAGAAATAGAAGGAGAAGCACCGGCTTCTGTTTCAAGAAAGAAACTTAATGATAAGATTTCTGCCGGACTAAGAGAATTAGAAGATTTAAAAATTCAATTGAACAAAGCCACTTCACCGGATTTGATGTATTCAAAACTTCATGAAGAAAAATTAACAATCTATTTAAGCGAGGAACTTCTCGGGTTAATTGATTCCGACCGTTCCGCTGCCGGGTATGAAGATGATTTGATTGCGGAAACAGTCAAATCAAGACTTCATGTTACTGAAAAATACGGATATGTTATTCCAAAAGTTGTATTCAAAGATGATGAAAACTTAAATCCATGCGAATTCAGCATAAGAATCCGCGGAATGGATGTTTTCACGGGCTGTGTAGTGCCTAATTCTCTGTTGTTCTATGCCGATGAACTCCACACAGAACATAAAATTAAAAATTCCGTCAATGCAATTGATGAAATTACGGACAGAAAAGTTATCTGGATTGAAAAAGATAAAGCAAAAGATTTCTGGCAAAAAGGAATTTCCGTTTCCGAATATATTGCAAGAGCACTTGAATATGTCGCCGTGAAACATGTTGATGATTTGCTTGATTATGAGGATATAGATAAATATCTCGAAGTAGTCGAAAAAGAAAATGAATTTCTTATAGATAACATTATTCCTGATTTGCTTACTTATTCAGACATTAAATATCTTTTAACAAGTTTAATAAAAGAAAAAGTTTCCATAAGAAATATCACATACATTTTTGAAAAAATTAATGATTTTGCGGAAGAAGGCAGCAAAGCAGATATTCTGAATAAAATCCGGCTTTCTCTATCCAGACAGATATGCAAGCATTACGCAAATGAAGACGGAGAATCAATCAGTGCATTTGAACTTTCCGAAAAAACTTATTCGGATATAGTTCTTGGCTGTGATGAAAGTGATGATTGCCTGATTAAAATTGACGGAACACTTGCAGAAAAACTTGCAAATAAAATCCTCAGAAAAATGAAAAAACTTAAAATTCATAATCTGGTGCTGGTTGTTCCTATGGATTACAGGCAGATATTCTTCACACTGCTTTCCCTGTATATTAAAGATGTAACGGTTCTTGCAAATGAAGAACTCGGATGTATGTACAGAATAGAAAGCCTCGGAGAGGTTTAGCATAATTTTATATTAAAATTTGGGTAGCAAGAATAAGTTTATGGCTGTCCGGTCTATTCTGGTTCTGGCAATAAACATAGTTCAGAATGACTCTGAGTGCCTGACCTTTAATAAACCAGTTAATACCGGCGGTATATTCTCTTTGCAAATCATTAGATGCATCTCTGTTTGGATCAAACTGGTCAATTCTTCCTATAAGCTGCAAATGAGGATTGAATTTCCAGCCGACAGTTGCAGCATAACCGCATGCTTTATTTGCACTAAAACCGTATGAACCGTTATAACCATCTGCTATTGCGGCTTCGAAATTTGACCAGAGTTTTTTGTGGTGATAACCTATATAAACAGAACCGACCCCGTAATCAATATTGTTGTGGCCGCCGTTAAAACCTCCGCCGATAGTAACTTTTCCGTATTTTTTTGCTTTATGCCCCAATGGCTTCAGGTTAACCCAGCCGTTAAATTCGGCACCGGGCATTCCGCTTGTTATGTATCTGCCCGAACTGCCGACAGAAAAGTTATAGTCAATATACTGGTAATTTCCTGCAAGTTTTACGGCAAGAGATTTCGCATTCCCGAAATTTCTTGCAATCTGCGAACGGGCAACGAAAGGTAATATTTGTGTTGAAGTTCCGCCTTCCATACCTATTTGGATTCTGGTATAACCTGCAGTTATCTGATGATGCGGGATACTCGTATTCATTATATATGCATTTGAAATAAACTGGTCAAAATACTCACCCGAGGATTGAACCGGATTAATAGAAAATTTAAATCTGTAATCCGGATTTTTCAAAGAACCAATCACACCAATTTGTGTTGATAAGTTTTCATATTCGGTAGAATAGTTACTTTCATTAAAAATAGATCCTATAGAACCTCTGTAAACTCCGTATAATTGAACTTTATTCACAGGACTGCCTTCTTTAAATTTAAAAGTCAAATCATCCTTAAATAAATAAGAAGGTACATCCGTTCTGACAATTTTACTATGCAGGACTTTGCCGATAACAGTATCTTCATCAATAACATTATCATTATCTTTATCAAACATTCTGAAAAACTCAAACTCTAACTCGTTATTGTTCATAACCTCATTATCATCGTTCAGAATATTATTATCCGTTTGAACAGGCTTAGTTTCAACAAATTTTGTTTCAATAACTTTTGTTTCAACAGATTTTGCTGCCGGACTGTTTTCGCCGGCAAAAAGTGTATTACTCCTTGGCTGTAATGTAATCTCATCTGCTTGCGGGGTATTCAGCAGTTCTTTATCGTAACCGTCCAAAACCTCGGAGTATGCGGTACCGGAAAGTAATCCGATGAATATAAAAATTGATATTATTTTTATAAAACATTTCATCTTAGCAAATTGTATCACAAATTTTGGAGAAAGTATGCCCTTATTTTATACACAATTAAATATCAACACCCTGCATCATTTGAATCAACTGATTAATTGTACCTTCCATTGTAACACTTTCATCAGTTCGCTGCTGCAGGAATGCATTTATTTTCGGCATCATCTCTATTGCAGTATCGAGTTTCGGATTTGAGCCGGGCTGATACATACCAACATCAATCAAATCTTTATTTTCTCTGTATAATGACATAATCGCACGCAGTTTGCCGGCAGCCTTTTTATGTTCCGGAGTAGCAATTGCACTCATCAAACGGGAAATACTGCCAAGAACATCAATTGCCGGATAGTGGTTTGATTCGGCAACTTTTCTCGACAGGAAAATGTGACCGTCAACAATACCACGCACAATATCAACAATAGGGTCGGAAATATCATCCCCTTCCATCAAGACCGTGTAAAGAGCCGTAATTGAACCCTTCGGACTGTTTCCCGCTCTTTCAAGAACCTTTTGAAGCCAGGAAAATATAGAAGGAGGGTAACCTTTCATTGTAGGAGGCTCCCCGAGTGACAAACCGACTTCACGGCCGGCCATGGCACAACGAGTAACAGTATCAGTCATAAGGAAAACTTTTTTCCCCTGATCTCTAAAATACTCACAAACAGCAGTTGCGGTAAGCAGAGCCTTTTGTCTGATTAATGGAGGCTGGTCGCCCGTTGAGCAAACAAGGACAGATTTTGACATCCCGTATTCCCCGAGAGAATCTTCAACAAATTCTTTAACTTCACGGCCTCGTTCGCCGATTAGTGCAACTACGTTAACATCAGCATCCGAATTTCTTGCAATCATACCGAGCAGTGTACTTTTACCGACACCGGAACCCGCAAACAGCCCTAAACGCTGGCCGCAGCCCATTGTCATACACCCGTCTATTGCTCTTACACCTGTTGAAAACTGTTCGGTGATAATCGGTCTTTCAAAAGGCCCCGGCGGCGGACCTTCAATTTCTTTCCAGAGAGCATTTGTTGTATCAAGAGGTTTTCCGTCAATAGGATTACCCAAAGGGTCAATAAGCCGTCCGAGCAAAAAATCTCCTACAGGAATTGTAATCGGCCGTCTGGTTGTGGTAACAAGACTTCCCTGACCTATTCCGTTTCCGTCAAGCAGCAAAGATAGTTGAGCAACTTCCCCTTTAAATGCCTGAACTTCAGCCGGTTTTAATTCACCTGCATAATTTTCTATATAGCATAAATCACCAACTTTTAACCCCGGAAGTTTTACTTCAACAGTTAAACCCAAAAGTTTTGAAACAGCACCCTTAAAGGTGTATAACTCCGTATTAGCAAGTTTTTCCCTTACATTGCTTTTAATTAATTCAAGACTTTCTTTGTTAAAATCGTCCATAATTTTATTATAACAGAATTTTTCATCGTATCAATTTTATTAAGTTAAACCTGTATAAATTTTCCTTTTGCTTAATCTTCACATTTTGCACTATATATAATATTCTGGTAAGATTTGAATATAATATCAATTAAATAAACGGAGCAAAAATGAATTCCAGAGATTTGCCGAAATGTCCGGTTGAAACTACTTTAAAAATGCTTGGCTGCAAGTGGAAAGTCCTTATAATAAGAGAACTTTTGACAGGCACTAAACGATTTTGCGAATTAAAAAAATCCGTAACAGGAATTACACAAAAAGTTTTAACCGCAAAATTACGGGATATGGAATCTCTCGGACTTGTTGAACGCAAAGTCTATGAACAAACTCCGCCAAAAGTCGAATATTCACTGACCGATATCGGATACAGCCTCAGAGAAGTTATTGAATCAATGAAAGTCTGGGGGAAAGATTATAAAAAATATGTTAAACTCGTAGAAAAAATGAAAACGAACCAATAAAACAGGTTCGTTTTTCATTATGTATTTGAAATTCAAAAACTATTCAGTAAAATCGCTTTCTGCAACAACAGTAGGGATTTGTTCACCGTAACTGTTAACCGTGCCGTTAGTTTCTTCTACAATATATCTGATACCTTTTTTGCCTTCAATTGCCTTTTCAGCGCAATCCATAGCATCATCCCATTCTTTAAATTCGCCTACTAAATTTTTAGATAATTCTGATTTATCGGTTGATGTATAAACTTGAAACATATTATATCTCCTTTTTTATAAATATTATAACATAGAAATTTAAATCATCTATCCGATTAAATCGAAAAGCAGCCGAACATATTATTCAACTGCTTTAAAATCTTTAACAGAAATTACATCTACGCATTGGCACATTTATAAAGTATCGATTTAAAGAACGGAAGTTTTTCTTCAAGTTTAACATCTGATACAATCGGAAAAGTCACAACAACTTCATTCGGATTTTCAACTATGTATTCTGCAACTTCTTCGTCTGTTACATCCGGAACATAGTCAACACCTGCAAAATTGTAAATGTCCTCATCCTCTTCCATATCAAAATTGTCTTCAACAATATCAATATCATCATCTTCAACAATTTCAATACTGCCGGATGTTTTATGCGCTTCTGTTTTTGCACAGGCATTCAGCAATATACGTTTGATGTCTTCTCTTGCCAACTCTCCCTGCTGTTCATCAGGTCTGGTACAAAATAATCTTTTAAATTCTTCTGAATTGCGTTTTTTCTTACTAATTATCATAAATTCCTCACCCACGCATTAAGTATATTATTTTTCGGGTTAAATTACATACTCTGTTTGATGGATATTTTTATTGAATATTACAATTTGTTAATTTGATATATACGGAGAATATAACAGCGGGCAATTTCCGAATACAAAAATTTTTTATAAGAGCATAGGGGATACTTAAAAGATTAGAAAAGAAACAGGAGGATTTTATCATGCCAACACCAGCAGTTAATGCACCGGTATTACACAATGTTACAATTCACACACCGGGAACAAAATTTGTACAAAAACCAAAACAAATTGATATTGATTTCAGCAAAATCAAATATGAACCGCAGGCACCGGCAGCAAAAAAAGTCGGCTTTTTCGGAAAAATCGGAAATAAATTAAAAGCAATCGGTACAAAACTTACCAAAACAAAAGGCGGAAAAATTGGATTAATTGCAGCAGGAGCAGGCGCATTGCTTATCGGAGCAGCAGCACTATTAAGCAAATGCACAAACGATAAAAATGAACAACCGGTACAGGGCGGAGCAGAAGAAGGTGTTACTCCGGAAAAACCTGAAACACCTGTTGTAACAGAACCGGAAGATCCGGAAAATCCGGGAGTGACAAACCCTGATGAACCTGAAAATCCGACTACACCAGGCGGCAGCGATCCGGCAAATCCGAATATAATTCCGGCATTTCCTGGCGAAAAAGAAGATGGTAACTGGAAAACCGTTCTTGCAAATGAAAACTTTGAAATGCTCTGCCGTGATGCAAGCGGTGCAACCAGAGATATTAAAGGCAAACTAAAAGTTGAATCAGACTTTGACAAAAACCCTGACGCTTTTACAATTACAGACACTTCATCAGGAGAAGCACATGTTTACAGATATGAAAAAACCGGATTAGATGATAACGGTAAACCAATCTACAAATGCGTATCTATGAACGACAGAGAAACAACAACACAAAACCAGTACACTCTTGAATGGGAAAATGAAACAACACCAAAACTTATCCAGCACGAAAATCAGGATAATTACGGTATCGGCTTAAAATTCGGAAAACTTATTCAAAAAACAGCACCTGAAGAAACAAAAGAAGAACCAGTAAAAGATACAAAACAGGAAAATGAAATGACAGAAATCTGGATTAACAGACAGCCGGCAATTAATCAAAAACCGAAAACTCTGGACGACTTGAAAAAAGATGTAATCATAGCATGTGAGAAAAAACGGCCATTAACAGAAGCAGAACAGGAAAAACTTGCTGAATGCAAAGATGAAGCACAGGTAAATGAATACTTAAAGTCAATCGGAATTAAATTAAGCATCGCATATTAAAAATTTATTACACATACAACAATTGAACCCCTCACAGAAAGTTATCCGTGAGGGATTTTTTTGAGAAACATAGCCCCTTCCCTAACTTTGGGAAAATTGTTCAGGACGACAGAAACTCCTTCCCCTACTTGGAGAAGGCTGGGATGAGGAACATCCCGCAAGGGGTTTACCTCCGTTTGGCATAATGTACAAAATTGGTTATCTCCGAATAAACCTCTTCATAATTCCCGTTAAACTGTACTGCTCTATCATCAACATACATTACGGCAGGAATTTTTTGATTAGTCACCCGTTTTATATATTTTTGCAAATCGTACTTTTCAAGCCAATGCTCAACCAGATCCGCCCTGCGGGTAGTAAGAATAGTTATCTCATAATCTTTTGACAATTTGTCTAAAAATTCTGCGCAGCCAGCCTTCATCTCAAAAAGATTTTCTTCTCCCTGCCAGCTGGTATATGTATTTAATACCCCGTCAAAATCAACACATATATCCTTTTTTCGCATTTATACTCCTTATTTATAGACATGTCTATTTCTTTTTATACTTATATGTTCATAAATAAAACTATATGCAGTAAAAAATAATAATCAAGAGTTATAAAATAGAGAATTATGATAACCAGAAAAGAAACCCTAAAAATCATTGCTGAAAACATACGAGTCGAAAGAGCAAGAAAGAAATATTCACAAGAATATCTTGCCGAACAAGTTAACATATCACCTCAACACCTATATCGTATTGAAAATGAAAAGGTATGTCCGACAATTTTAGTTATCGCAAATATTGCTCTGGCACTCGGCATATCTCTTGATACAATACTGCCGCTTGAAGAATTGAAAAAGTTTGAAGAAAAGTAGTTTTTAAAAATTCTGTATTATTTCAATTTTGTAAAGTTATGTAACAAAATTGGATAGTTTTAGCAATTTTATAACTCAAAAATATTTTATTTATATATACACGATATATAAATAAGACTTACATAACAAACTACCTTCTACTTTCTACCTACTAATCTTTTACACGAGGAATTGTAAAAAATTCCAAGGAAGCTTCACTTCGAAGCTTTTTTTTTGCAAAAAATTTTATCAGTACAATTTGAAACTTATAAACTTAGGCAGACAGAGTAAATATTTCGTAAATTTCTTCGTCCGTAAGTTCTGTAATAATCTTTTCACCTTCGTAAACTGCCAGATCCGCAAGTTCTTTTTTAGATTTGAGCATTTCATCAATCTTTTCTTCGAAGGTTCCGAGTGTTATCATTCTGTGAACCATTACATTTTTATCCTGTCCGATACGATAAGTTCGGTCTGTCGCCTGATCTTCGACTGCCGGATTCCACCACAGGTCGTAATGGATAACATTTGTTGCTTTAGTCAGGTTCAAACCGGTACCGCCTGCTTTTAATGACAGTATCATGACTTTATATTCATCGTCGGTTTGGAATTTCTCAATTATATCTTCCCTTTGCGCTACGGTTAAACTGCCATGGAAAAACAGCGGTTCCGTATTACATTCCTGAGCAATCACTTTACACAATATATCGCCCATTTCTTTATACTGGGTGAATATCAATGTCTTTTCACCGTTATCAATTATACTTTGAACAAGGTCAATACATTTTTCCATTTTGCCTGATAATTCTCTTCCCATCTCGCCTGATTTAAGGAACTGATACGGATGGTTGCAAATCTGTTTCAAAGCAGTAATCAATTTGAAAATATTTCCACGTCTGTTTACGCCGGTAAATCCGCTGATTTTTGTCATCATCTCATTAAGAGTTTTTTCATAAAGCACCGCCTGAACTTTAGAAAGATAACAGTATTCATTAAGAACCATTTTTTCAGGAAGATCAGATATAACATTCTTATCCGTTTTCAAACGTCTTAATACAAACGGTGATATAGACATTCTGAGTTTTCCCGCACGGGAATGTTCTTTAAATCTTTCTATCGGGATTGCATAACTTTTTTGGAACTCTCTCAATGAACCAAGATAACCTTTATTGATAAAGTCAAAAATACTCCACAATTCTGTTAATCTGTTTTCTACAGGAGTACCGGTCATTGCAATTTTGACATCGGATTTTAGCATCTTGATTGCGAGAGTTTGCGCAGTATCAGGATTTTTAATATTCTGAGCTTCATCAACAATTATAACACTCCATGCCTGTTTTTTGAGTTCCTCAACATCAATACGCATAATGGCATAAGTAGTTAAAATAATATCATGATTTGTATCAAGTTTTCTGTCAGCACCATGGTAAATCGTTGCATCCAGCCCCGGTGCAAACATTTGAAGTTCTTTCATCCAGTTACCCATAAGTGTTGTCGGACAAATAACAAGCACCGGATTTTTCAATTTGTTTTCTTCTTTCATTTTCAAAATCAAACTGATAACCTGAATAGTTTTACCAAGCCCCATATCATCAGCCATACATGCGCCAAAACCTTTGACAACATTTGTCCACAGCCAGCGCAAACCAACCTCCTGATACGGTCTTAACTGCCCGT
The DNA here is from genome assembly GCA_944325095.1 of Candidatus Gastranaerophilales bacterium. Taxonomy (GTDB): domain Bacteria; phylum Cyanobacteriota; class Vampirovibrionia; order Gastranaerophilales; family Gastranaerophilaceae; genus Zag111. The sequence continues at coordinate 33,869 of CALUYV010000012.1, forward strand.
TCAAAGATTTTGGAATAGACATTTCGACCGGTTTGGTAAAATCGGATAATACCCTTGCAAATGCCGCATCATAGTCAAAATCATACTGTTCAAATTGCCCCGATAAAGATGCATGGATAAGTTCCATTCTCGACATAGATTTAAGATTGGATTTTGCAATCCGGTCAAAAATTTTCTTACCTTCCTCATTATCTACAAGAACATATTTATTTTTATATTTAATAAGACCGTTATTATTTTCCAGCAGTTTCTTATATTCCTCAAGAGAAATTTTTTCATTGCCGATTGAAATTTCATAAGAAAATTCAAGAATATCATCCAGCGAAATCTTTGAAGAACCGGCAATGTTATTCATCAAATCAGAAAGGTCGCCTGAACGGGATTCTCTAACCTTTGCATTTATAGATGCACGAGGAATAACAATATTTTGCAATTCATCCGGCAAAATAACTTCAATCTGCGCTTTTTGAAGATAATATGCCGTCTGGGTAATAATTTTATAAACCTCATTAAGATTTAAATCCAGATATAATTTATCTTCATCTTCAAACAGGTTTTCCAACTCCGGCATATAACGAAGTGCATAGTTCAACTGCTTTTCAATAATTCTTGAAATATCAGAAGCTTTTGCTCCGAAAACTTCATCTTCCGTGTATAACTTATCAATCAAAACACTCTCGCCGGTTTTTCTGTTTTTAATATAAACTTTCAATCTGAAAATATCATCTGATTCATTTTCTATTTTGAAATACGGAATAACATCATATTTACCAAGATATAATTCATCAAACCACTGGGCAAAACTTTCCGCTAAATCTTTTCCTTTCAAAACCGCCTTTTGTTCAAGATCTTTGAGCAGGTACTGGCCTGATTTAACCTCGTTAAATCTGTACATTTTTATGCCTAAGAATTTATAAATAAGGTAATTCAAATATGTATAAATAAATTCATAAACAAAATTTTTAGGCACTTCGCCGTCAATAAATAAATCCTGCGGCATACATTCTTCAAACTGATTAATAATTCTTGCCATTTTCGGATTGTTTACAATCGGCTCATAAACAATTCTGAACATTTGCCCGTATCTTTTTACAGTCGGAATAAAATACAATTTTTCAATCAATTTCATTACAAAATAAGTCAATTTATTGAGGTATATAAATGTCGGGGTTAAATCGGATAAATCAACGATATTGCCAAATCCGCCAAAATAATCCATTATAATGTCCCATGCCATAAAATATCCGACCTGATCCTTAAATACACTGGATTTAAAACGGAAGAGCGAACCTTTTGACTTTAAATAGTATTGAAAATTGTTTGTAGGCGTGACAAAAAACGATAGCGGATTAACTCTCGGAGAAGATGAAGGTTTATTTATAAGATAGAAATTAGTGTTCCTTGCCGGTGCATTAGGGCTTAAAAATACTCCGGCAAATTCATCTTCTATAATTTGATATATCATGCTCAAAGTATAACGAAAATCTTTATTCTTAAAATGTTCCGGATTTTCACTCAGATTGAAAAACAATTCGTCAACATTGTTTTTCTTAAACGAAAAATCTATATTTAAATCTTCTATCTTATTGCTCATATCTTTCTCTACTAAACAAATGTTCTGTCTTTTAAAAAAGGTCAGGCTCATAACAAGCCTAACCTTCGTTTATTTATTTTATTAAAGATTTGCCTGTCATTTCAGACGGCTGCTTAATTCCGAGTAATTGTAATACAGTAGGAGCAACATCACATAAAGCACCCGTTTCTCTTAACTCGGTTCCCTCAGGAGCGTTAATCAAAATGAACGGAACTTCATTTGTTGTATGCGCCGTATGCGGTTTGCCTGTTTCTGAATCCTGCATAACCTCGGCATTTCCATGATCTGCCGTCAGCAGCATTGTAATACCGTGGGATTTACAAGCATCAGCAATCTTGCCTACACATTCATCAACAACTTTGCAGGCCTTTTCAGCCGCTTCAAGAACACCTGTATGACCTACCATATCAGGGTTTGCAAAGTTTACAAGTATAAATTGATATTTTGTATCATCAATTGCTTTTAATACATTGTCACAAACCTCATAAGCACTCATCTCCGGCTGCATATCATAAGTGGCAACTTTAGGAGATGCAACAAGAACTCTTGTTTCATGAGGCTGAGGAGCATCTATTCCGCCGTTAAAGAAAAATGTAACATGGGCATATTTTTCTGTTTCCGCTGTTCTGAACTGGTTTATTCCGTTTGCTTCCAATACATCGCCTAATATGTTTACAAGTTTTTCTTTTGGAAATGCTACAGGGAATGTGAATGTAGCTTCATAACTTGTCATTGTTGTATAAAGAATGTTTTTAAGAACTTTCTTTCTCTTAAAGCCGTCAAAATCAGCAAAATTGATTGCTTTTGTAATTTCTCTTGCTCTATCCGGACGATAGTTAAAGAAAATTATTGAATCATCATCATGAATTCTTGATTCTTCGCCGCCAATAACGGTAGGCAGTACAAATTCATCAGTTTCGCCTTTTGCATAAGAATTTTTAACGCCTTCAATTGCAGATGCAGCATGTTCGCCTTCGCCGAGCAGCAAAGCATTGTACCCTTTTTCCACTCTTTCCCAGCGGTTATCCCTGTCCATAATATAGTATCGTCCGATAACTGTTGCAACTGGCGGCAGATTGTATTTTTTCAATTCATCTTCCACAACCTGCAAATATTCACATGCACTGGCAGGAGGCGTATCACGGCCATCCAGAAATGCATGAACATAAACCTTTTTCAAACCTTGATCTGCTGCCATTTTAATCAAAGCAAGCAAATGATCTAATGACGAATGCACACCGCCGGTTGAAACAAGCCCGTATAAATGCAGTGCGGAATTATGCTTTTTGGCATGGTCAATTGCAGCCAAAAATCTCTCATTTTTAAAGAAACTTCCGTCTTTTATTGCATTGTTTATTTTAGATAAATCCTGATAAACAATTCTGCCTGCACCAAGATTCAGGTGTCCGACTTCGGAATTACCCATTTGACCTTCCGGCAATCCGACATTTTCACCGTCAGCCTTGATTTTTATAAACTTTTCTTCTTTTTCCAGTTTAGGAACATTGACCGGATGTGATAGTTTTGTTGCATCAAACTTTTCAGAACCGGTTGAAATTCCCCATCCGTCCATTATACATAATAATACGCGTTTGCTCATCTTCAATCCCTTCTTTCACTGTATGTTAGCAAAAGTTTAACAAGAACACAAAAATTTTTCAACGGGGGAATTTATTGAAAATCATCCGCCCGGGGGCTATTATACAGGAATTTTTACACAAAATTCCGTTCTGACACCTTCTTCACTCGTAACAACAATTTCTCCGCCGTGAGCGACCGCAATCTGCTGGGATAAATACAAACCTAAACCCGTTCCGACTTTGCGGAGTTTTTTTGCTGCAGAATAGTATTTGTTAAATATCATTTTTAATTCGTCTTTAGATATCCCCTGCCCGTAATCTATCACGGAAATTGTTATCCCGCCGTTATATGTACCGGTTTTAACTTCAATAGACTTTTGCGTATTGCTGTGGTCAATCGCATTTGATATAAGATTTTTGATAACCCTGCGCAGCTGAACAGAATCAGCATTAACAATTTTGACAGATGGTGACGGAAAATAATTTACCTCAAGTTTATTCTCTCTTGCAATAGGCTGCATTTCTTCAATAATTTCTTCAATATACGGATTAATCTCAAAATCACTCCTGACTAACTTAATTCCCTGTTCTTTCAGCTTATAAGTTTCAAGCAAAATTTGAACCAGCTCCAGTAAATTCTGGTTAGATGACTTCATACTGTTTAGTGCAAACTTTTGTTTTTCCGAAATTTCACCGAATTTTTCCGCCAGAAATAAATCAATAATATTTGCAGCGGCAACAATCGGAACTTTTAAATCGTGGGTCAAGGTAGCGACAAAATCTTCCTTGAGCGTTTCTATTTCTTTTTCCGTTGTAATATCTTTTATAATCAAAACATATCTCTTTTTTTCAAGCGAAGTAAGAGGTTCCGAATTTATTATAAAATTGTTTGTCGGGGTATGCTTAATAAAGATTTCGGTATTTTTCAGCCCTGAAACTTCAAAATTTTCTTCTTTTACAGGCTGGATAAATTCAAAAACATTTTTGCCTATAATATCTTTCCCTTTTATACCGAACCAGTTAAGAATTTTCGGAGTAGCACGCAAAATTTCAAATTTTTCATTGATAATTAAAATCCCGTCTGATAGAGAATTTATGACAGATTCCAGAAGTTTGTTCTGCCGCATGAGTTCGGATTGATACTCAATAATCATTTTTTCTCTGTCATTAAGAGTTTCAACCATCCTGTTAATACTATCCGTGACATTTTGATATGTCGGGTGCTCTATTTTTTCTATTTTTGTTGAGAGATTTCCGTATCTGATAGAATCAACTGTCGTTGTAACTTTGCCGAGATAATCATTGATTTTTGACCATCTTTTATTCGTTCGTCTGGTTATAAAAAACAAACAAATAAATACAAAAATTACACAAATATTAACTAGATAAAAATATGAAAACATTTATTTTTCTCTCTTTATGTTATAATTATAGCAAATAGTCAGAATTTTGTTAATACACTAAGGATGGCATGTCAAAAATAAAACTTCCAAATTCAATTAAAATGGTGATTACCGATTTTGACGGTATTATGACTGACAACTGCGTCTATATCAATGATGATTTCTCAATGAGCAGGAAATTGAATTTTAAGGACATTATGGGACTTTCCCGATTAATAAAAAGCAGCCGGAAAATTGCTATAATTTCCGGTGAAAAAAATTCCGCAATAGAAATTCTTGCCCAAAAATTCGGGATAACAGAAATTCATCAAAATATAAGAATAAAAATTAATGTGCTAAAATCTATAATAGAGAAGTATAATTTAACTCAAGAGGAATATGTTTACATCGGCGATGATGTTAATGACTTAGAATGTTTAGAATATGCGAAGTATAAGGTTTCCGTACCGCATTCACCGGAGGTTATAAAAAAAATAAAAGATATTCAGATAACCGAAAATTATGCAGGTGACGGAGCATTTAGAGAGGTTGCGGATTGTTTAATTGGTTAAAAAGCATAACAAAAGAAGTTAAAAACTTAAATTTATCGGTAAGTTCTTATCAAAAAGACTCGGTAATCCAGTCGCTGCCGACTGTTGCTTATGTTAACAAAGCAAAAAAATCTTTAGATAACGGTGATTTAGCCGGAGCGGAAGTCATTTTAAAAAAAGCACTTGATATATCTAATCAAGATCCGCTTGTTTACAGATATCTCGGAAAAATAAACGAAAAACAGGGAAAATTTCTCCCTGCTATTGAATACTATACAAAATCCGCCAAAATAAACCCTCAGGACAAAGAAATATGGCTGCGTCTCGGCATGAGCCAGTTAAATGCCAAAATGATAGAAGAATCAATCACATCATTTGAAAAAGCAAATAAGGTTTGTCCTATGAACACGGATGTTTATACCGGATGGGGAATGGCTTTAATGCGGCTTAAAAAATACAAACTTGCAAGGGATAAATTCCTGACAGCAATCAAAATAAACAAATACAATTATACGGCAATTCTGTTATCTGCGGTTATGGAAGTGAGATTATGCGATTATGATTCGGCTGAAATGAAACTTGCTTTTTTAACAAAGGTTGCCCCGAACGAAAGCAGTACATACGAATATGCAAATTTAAAACTTCTTAAAGAAAATTACAAAGAAGCAGAAATGTATGCTACAAAATCAATCAATATAAATCCTCAAATGCTGCCTGCATA
>CALUYV010000013.1 GCA_944325095.1 Candidatus Gastranaerophilales bacterium
CCCTTGCGGGATACTCCCCATCCAGACCTTTTCCAATCAAGGGAAGGAGTTAATGTTTTGGATATCAAAAATGATTGTGTAAATTTATTGTGTGTGTAATAATTGCATTATGAAAATCTTATCAGGACTTACTCAAAGTGAATTGGAACAATTAACCGATAATCTCGGTGCCAGCAGGTTTCGGGCAAGGCAGATTCATAACTGGATTTATCTGAAGTCGGTTAAATCTATTGATGAAATGACAGATTTATCCGTCAAGTTCAGGGATGAATTGAAAAAATCGGCTGTCGTTTCCGATACAAAAATTAAGGTTAAGCAGGTAAGTTCTGACGGTACAATAAAATATCTGCTTGAATATCCTGACGGGGAGTGTGTTGAAACAGTTTTAATGCGGTTTGATAACAGGGCAAACTTAACTGCCTGTGTAAGTTCTCAGGTCGGTTGTGCCGTAAATTGTACTTTCTGTGCTACCGGCAAACGCGGATTTATCAGAAATCTTACTTACAAAGAAATTATTGAACAGGTTTTGACTATTCAACGAGATACAGGTTTGAAGGTTACAAATGTTGTTTTTATGGGGCAGGGAGAGCCTCTGCTCAATCTTGATAATGTTCTAAAGGCAATGGAGATGTTTAACGAAGATTTCCAGATTGGTGCAAGACGGCTGACAGTTTCAACTTCCGGTATTATTCCGCAGATGATAAAACTTGCGGATTTGGATATGCAGTCAACTCTTGCTCTTTCTTTGCACGCTCCGAATCACGATATCCGCTTGAAACTTATGCCTGTTGAATCTAAATATAATATGGATGAACTTCACAAGGCTTTAAAATACTATGTTGATAAAACTGGTAGGCGAATTACAATAGAATATCTTTTGATTAAAGACTTGAATGATACTATTGACTCTGCAAAACAACTGGCTCAATATTTGAAAGATATTAAATGCAATATAAATTTGATTCCTTATAATCCTACAGAAAAAAATGATTACAAACGGCCGTCAAATAATTCTATAATGAAATTTAAGTCGCTTATGGAACATTCCGGTAAAAAAGTTACCGTAAGATTAGAACGGGGTGCCGATATTGATGCTGCCTGCGGGCAATTGCGCGGTAAAGTCGATACGGTTAAATAAATTCAACCTCTTTTATTGTTTTTTTATGAATAATTGTAAAGATTTTCCTTCCTTGCGCAAATTTTTCAAAATTTATTACTTTATATAATTGTAGGCAGTAGTGTATAAAGGTGTGAAATTATGGCATATAGTCCTGTTGCAACTCTAGGTTTTGTAGCCACAAACGGAAATAAAGTAGCAAACGGTGACTGGACAAGATATCCGGTGCTCGGCGGTCAATGTCTGAATGCCGCCGGTTCTGCTGTTGCTGCAGGTGCAAAAGCCAATCAAATGTTCGCAAATATTGTGCAAAGAACATCTACTGCTGCAGATAATCTTGCGAAATCAGACAAAGTCTTTAACGGAGTTTCAAAAACTGTTAAATTCCTCAGAAAAAATATAAATCCGATGATTGTGGCATCAGGAGTAACAAAGGTTGCTCTGGCTAAAAAAGAAGATAGAGAAAAAACCTTCTATTCTGAAGGCGGAATGATTGCCGGTATGTTTTTGGGCGAAGGCTGGATGAAAAAACATATGGACAAAGTTATCTTGAGCAAACTTCCGGTTTCTAAAAAATGGATGCCTGTCGTCAAAGGAACATTATTTGTTGCCGGTTCTTTGACATCTTCTGCTATAGGTCAAAAACTGGGTAAAATGTTTTTTAATAATATTGAAAAATCCAGAGCGGAGAAAAAAGAAAAATTAGAACATCAACTTTCGCAGAGTGTTAATCATAACGAAACTCACCAGCCTGAAAAATCTATTGATATAAAAGCATAATTTGCAATTTCCCTGATTATTAAGTTATAATTTACTCAAAAGAGGTGGATTATGACAGATATAAAAGTTACAAAAATGCAAGGCTGCGGTAATGATTTTGTTGTCCTTGATTATGATGAATATTTAAAAACTGGGCTTTCTATGCCGGATTTGGCTGTGAAATTATGCGACAGGCATTTTGGTATCGGGGCTGACGGTATGATTATTCCGGATTTGAAAAATAACGGCGAAACCGATATTGCGTGGTATTTTTATAATAATGACGGTTCTGCGGCGCAAATGTGCGGAAACGGTATGCGCTGTTTTGCCAGATATGTCTATGATAAAAAACTTGTGAATAAAAAACAATTCAGTGTTAAAACCCTTGCCGGTGTGATTGTTCCTGAAATCCTTGATGACGGAAAAGTCAAAGTTGATATGGGAGTACCTGTTTTTGATTATGATAAAATCCCGTTCAAAGGCGAAACAACTGTTCAGTTGAAAGATAAAACATTTAAAATTCATCCGGTATCAATGGGAAATCCGCACTGTGTAATTTTTACGGATGAAGATATTATGTTTCTTGCCGAAAATTACGGGCCTTTAATGGAAAAACACCCGTATTTTCCGGAAAAAACAAATACCGAGTTTGTTAATATTGTTTCTCGAACCGAAATTAATATGAGAGTATATGAAAGAGGCTGCGGAATTACGCTTGCGTGCGGAACAGGTGCCTGCGCCTGTATTGCTGCCGGTGTTTTAAATAACTTAACAGAACAGAAAGTGAAAGTAAATCTGCTTGGCGGTGCTGTAATCGTTGAGTGGTGCAGAAATCAGGAAGTTTCTGCCGGTCATATCTTTCTGACAGGTTCTGCCGAATATAGTTTTGTTGCTAATTACATGTTGTAAAAAATAAATTTTTTATATATTATAAAGGCATATACTGTAAAATAGTACAAAAGGAGAATATTTAAATGAAAAATTATGAATTAATGGCTATATTCAAACCGAATCTTGATGCAGAAGAGGTTGAAAAAGTTATTGGAAAAATCAGCAGTGTAATTACTGACTTTGGCGGAAGTGTTGTTTCTATTGATAAGACTGGTAGAAAAAAACTTGCATACGATATCCAGAATTTCAGAGATGGATTTTTTGCAACAATTATTTTATCTCTTCCGGCTGACAAGGTAGCAGAGTTCAAAAGACAATTGAGATTGTCTGACAGTATTTTGAGAACTATGTTTATCGAAACTTCAGTTAAGGCTTCAGTTTAATTAAATTGTAAGGATAATAAAATGACATTAGCAAAAGCAGTAGTTACAGGTATTGTATATAAGACTCCAAAAACAGGATTTACATCCAACAATGTTGCGGTATCATCTTTTGTTTTGAATATCGGTGTTCAGGATGAACTTCTTGTGAGGGTAATTTCAAAAAGAACCTCTCTGGAATCCGTTGTTTCAGGACTTGCTAAAAATCAAAAAGTTCTTGTTGAAGGCCGTTTACAAAACGGTATCAGCAAAATGGACGACGGTACTGAAAAGAAAGTTTTTGAAATTGAGGCTTCAACCATAGAACTTATGGGCGGAAGTGCTGCTCCTGCTGATGCAAATTCTGAGGGTGATATTCTCACTTTCGGAGATATGGAAGTTCCTTCTGATTCAAATACGGATGTATTGATGGATGATGAGGAAATTCCGTTTTAAAATGTTTATACAATGTAGATAATAAGGCTAGAAAGGCAAATTAAGAAATGGCAAGACAAGAAGATAAAAAGAAACGCAAAAACTGCAGTCTTTGTGCCGATAAAGTTGAATATATCGATTACAAAGATGCTGCTAAGTTGAAAAGATACTTAACAGAAGCAGGAAAGATTATTCCGAGAAGAATAACAGGAAATTGCGCTGAACACCAAAGAATGGTAGCAAGAGCAATCAAAAAAGCTAGAGAAGCAGCAATTATCAGTTATACTTTTGATTAATCAAAGGAATTATAAAAGAAGGACTCTTGAATTAAATTTCGGGAGTCCTTTTTTTATGGTAAACTTGGTTTTGGAGAGTTTTTTATGGATGAAAAAATATCGGAAATTTTAGACAGATATAAGAAGTTTCCTCAGGTGCAGGCAATTGCAATCGGGGGTTCTTCTGCTGCGAAAACTTCAGATAAGTCTTCTGATATTGATGTTTATGTATTCACATCCGGTGATATTGATATTGCAGCAAGAGAATCAATTATCAAGCAATATTCTTCAATATATGAAGTCGGCGGTGAATATTTTGGAGCAGGTGATGAGTTTTTAATAGACGAAATCGGAATTCAACTGGATGTAATGTATTGGAATATTGATTGGTTTGAAAGTGTTGTAAAAAATATATGGGAAAAGCATTATCCTTCCAACGGTTATACAACCTGTTTTTTATATACTCTGGATGTTTTTAATATTATTTATGATACTGAAAACAAACTGCATTGTTTGCAAGAATTTATCAGGACTAAATATCCGCTCAAATTAAAAAATAATATTATAAAAAGAAATATGATGCTAATGAAAGATAAACCGTTTGCTTCATACTATGAACAAATTGAAAAGGCAATAAAACGAAATGATTTAAACAGTATAAATCATCGTCTTTCTGCGTTTATGGCAAGTTATTTTGATGTTATCTTTGCAATGAATGAGATGCTTCATCCGGGTGAAAAAAGACTTCTTCAATATGCTTGTGCAAATTGCAAACTCTTACCGGCTGATTTTGAATCAAATATCAACGATTTATACTCTGTTTCTTTGAAAGAGGTGCTTCCTCTGTTAGATAAAATGTTTAAAGAATTAAAATCCGTACTGCAGGAAACTTAGAATCAGTTTGTTTGAACACTAAGATGCTTTATAATCTTTTTTTCTTCATTCGGCAGGTAGCCTACATGTTTTTTGTGCTGGAGCGGGATTGAGATACTGAGCGACCTGTTTTTAAAAAAGGTATCCGCCAGAGTATTCTTTTTGCGTTTTTCAGGGTAAACCAGATAAACAGAAGTTTCTTGTTCTGATAGTTTTGTTTGAGAAATATCAGTATTTCTGCTGCCAAATAATTTCCACAAGTCGGCTGTTTTAGTTTCAGGAAACTCATTTAGATTATCTGATGCCGGCGCAACGGATAGTTCAGCACTAAAAGTATTATTTGCAGGCAGCGCAAAAAGCATTGCAAATATTGCAACTACTATCATTTTTGTTGTTGAAACTGTTTTTTTATGCATAAATACTCTATTCTTCTTACCTGTTTACATGCTAGCTTATAATTTAATTTGTGTAAAGTAATTTACTTTTTTTGATTACGTTTTTTGAATTTTTGTAAAGATGTCCTGATTCTCTATGCTGCCCGTATGAAGTAGTTCTTTTGTTCAATTTGTAAAAAATGTAACAATATATAAATTTTCAATACTTTTTACGCAATTTTTCAATATGAAAATCCTTTATATATATGTAAGGGAAATAAATCAGATAATCAGAAAAGGGGAATAAATATGAGAAAAAGAAATTATGAATTTATTACACTGAATGCCTATATTGAAAATTTAGATGACAAAAATGTTGTATCATTAAACGATAAATCAATTGAACGTGAGGTTGAAAAATACTTCTTGAGTTTGAAACGTGCTGAAACTAACGCCAAAATCGTTCAAGCACTTGTCGGATAGTTTTTTGATTTTGAATTAGGTAAGAAAATAGAGAAAAAGAGGTTTAGAAATATATTCTAAGCCTCTTGTTTTTTATATTCTCCTCAATCTGCAGGGTTGCTTGTTAAAAAATCAAATAGAAAAAGTACACTAAACAGTTTATTCGGATTTATATTCAAATAAAAATCAACCATGCGGCGAAAGCATGATGTAGAGCATGGTTGAGTAATTTTCTAAATCTTTTGGTTTAGATAACTCCTTCAATCTTTGAAATTTAATTAATCAATCAGTGCATGGATTTAAAAACCCTTCAAAAATATTAGTATATAAAGTGTAGAGAGCGTACAAATAAATTTTTCGGGAGAATAGAAATGAGAGATTTTAACAGAAAATTAAAGATTGTATTGATTGATGACAATGCAAATCATTTGAGAGGAATTAAAGAATTGATTACTCTTGAAAGTTGCTATGAGGTTGCGGGAGCAACAACAAGTGCTAATCTGGGTATTAATCTGGTTAAGAAACATCATCCGGATATAGTTCTTATGGATATAAATATGCCGGAAAAAGACGGACTGCAGGCAATACAGGCAATAAGCAAATTGAATCTCTCAACAAAAATCGTTGTATTGAGCGGTTATGATGATTCCGAATTGATATACAGAGCGATGAAACTGGGTGCCAGAGGGTATGTTTTAAAAACTATGGCATCTGTAAAACTGATAAATGCGATAGAAGAAGTTTCAATGGGTAAAATATATCTTCCGGCTGCGCTATCTACCAGATTCTTTGAATTCTTCCAGGCTTCATCAAGAGAAGAAGAAAAAATGTTAGGCTCAGAAAACCTTTTAAACAGTTTGACATCAAGAGAAGTTGAAGTTCTTGAATTATTAACCGAAGGAATTAACTACAAGAGTATTGCGGGCAAGTTGATTATATCGGAAACTACTGTTAAGACTCACGTAAATAATATTTTCCAAAAATTACAGGTTAACGACAGAACTAATGCTGTATTGTATGCATTGACTCACGGCTTTAAACAGAAAGGCGCAGGTGCAGGCTCAAAATCTGCAATGATGTCAGTGTAAGTTTTAATCAATGTTTATAATAAAAGGGTTCGTTAATTGTACCGAACCCTTTATTTTTGGGTAATAAAAGAGGTATCATGAACAATTACGAAACATCACCCGATTTAACTCATCAAATAAGATGTGTTTCACACGAAATAAGAAATCATCTATCGGTGTGCGATATGTACACACAAATTATACGCAAAAATCTTGCAAAATCCGGTATTATCAATCCGTCTGTAGAAAATGCGCTTGATTGTATTCAGCAGTCTGTTAAGATTATTGAATCAAATCTTCTTGATTTGAAATCTTTAAACAGAAATAATTTAAAAACGGTTGATTTGCAAAAGACGGTTGCGCTTGGAGTTGAGTTATCGAAGGCTTATATTATAGATAAAGAAATTGATGTGGATTTATTTGTGAAAAATACTGCTCTTGTTAATATTGATGAAAATCGTTTTCTTGCTGTGCTTGTCAATATTATCAAAAACGGTATTGAGGCAATTTCTATGAAAGGTAAAATTGAAATTATTACCGAAGTTAAAGAGAACAAATGTTTTATAAGAATCTCAAATGACGGCAAGCCAATATCTAAAGACAGGCAGGCTAAGCTTTTTACTCCGGGTTATACAACTAAAGAAACAGGCTGCGGGCTCGGGTTATGGATATGTAAAAAATATTTGAATGAGCAGGGGGCAGATATTATTCTTTTGCGCTCAGGTAAAAAGCAGACTGTTTTTGAAATATCAGTTCCTGCTTTTGTACCGCAGAATATTGCATAACTTTTTACTGTTTTCGGACTTAATATTTCTTATAATAAATTCGATTGTTTTTCCCTTTAATTTATAATAATAAGCAGGAAGAAAGGGATTATGACAAAGCATATTGTTGAGGATTTTCCTGTTGATATTGTGTATTTGTGGTGTGATTCAAATGATATAGAATGGGAAAAGAAGCGAAGTGCAGAATTAAGTAAATATACAGGAGCAGATATTGATGCTGATGCAGTTGATAAGTGCCGTTTTATAAGCAATGATGAACTCCGTTATTCTCTTCGTTCGCTTGAAAAATATGCACCGTGGTTAAATAATATTTATATAGTTACGGATAATCAGATTCCCGAATGGCTTGATACAGATAATCCTAAAATTAAACTCATCAATCATTCGCAGATTCTCCCGCCGGAAGTTTTGCCGACATTTAATGCCAGTGCGATAGAAACTGCAATTTGTAATATTCCGGGGTTAAGCGAACATTTTTTATTTGCAAATGATGATATGTTTTTCGGTCAGCCGGTTGATAAAAGTTTCTTTTATGATAAAAACGGAAATCCGGTTTTTCGTTTTTCCAAACGAAAGATTATAAACAAAAAATATAAACATCTTTTCGGTTATATGGTTTCAGCTGCGTATAAACTTGTCAAAGATAATATAGGGCCTTCTTTTGCACATTTTCCTCATCATAACATTGATGCTTACAGAAAATCAGCGATGAAAGACTGTATCCGATTTTTTGAATCCGGATTTAGAAATACTGCAAGTCAAAAATTCAGAGAAAAAGATTGTATTCAACGTTCGGTTTTCGGATATTATTCAATAGCAAAAGGGGAAGGCTGTGCTGTTGTTGCAGATGATATCAGACTCCGGTTAAAGGCAGTTCTTTTTCATACAAATCTTGATTCTATACAAATCCCGCTTTCTGAAAAGAAATTTTATATGCTTGATAAATACAGACCTGCATTGTTTTGTATAAATGACAGTATAAAATCAACTGATGTTGACAGATTTGCTTTACGAAGTTTTCTTGAACGAAAATTTCCCCTTCCTTCAAAATTTGAAAAAAAATCTGACAAAACTGCAGATGTCATGGTTTGTACTCATAAAAAATTTGATAAACTGGAAAATGAAATCTTAAAACCAATTCAGGCCGGCTCGGAATCTTCCAGTGAAGATTTGGGAATATTAAAAGATAATACGGGAGATAATATTTCTGGAAAAAATAAATATTTTTCCGAATTGACCGTACTGTACTGGCTGTGGAAAAATTCTTCCGCCGATTATAAAGGACTTGTGCATTACAGAAGATTTTTTGATTTAGGAAACGGCAGTATAAGGTGGATAGATAAAATTCCGCAGAATTATACACAAATGTTTTGTTTAAGTAAATCATATTTAGAGCATATTTTATCTGATTATGATATAATTCTTCCTATGAAAAGGGTTATTCCCAAATACAAATCAATTTATGATCAGTATAAAAACAGACATGTTATTTCTGATTTAGACAGGGTTATGGAAATAATAAAAGAGAAATATCCTCAGATATATGATACCGCAGTGTATGTTATGAAAAATACAAAAGAAATATATTTATACAATATGTTTATAACAAAAAAATCAATTTTTGATGATTATGCGAAATGGCTGTTTGATATTCTTTTTGCACTGGAAAAAGACATCCAGCCGGAGGTTGAAACTCGCAGCGAGTATCAAAAGAGGGTTTACGGATTTTTATCGGAGCGGTTGTTTACGGTATATTTGCAATATTTAAAAATGCAGGGTATAAAGATGATAGAACTGCCCGTAATTTATTGCGAAACTAATAAAAACAGATTTAATATCGTCAAATTCCGGACAAAAATATATAAACTGCTTACAGCAGCCGGAATTCGCAGACCGCATTGGAAAGAACAGTATGGAGTATAATAGAATAGTATAAGGGAAGGAATGTAAAAGTAAATGAATATATTAGTAACCGGCGGAGCCGGCTATATCGGAAGCCACAATGTTATTGCGCTGTTGGAAGCGGGATATAATGTTATTATATTTGACAATTTGGAACTCGGACATCTTGAAACGGTTGAAACATTAAAAGAAATAAAGGCAAAGGGTTCTGTTATTGATTTTATAGAAGGAAATCTTTTGTTGATTCAAGATGTTGAAGCCGTATTTGCAAAGTATCAAATTGATGCAATAATGCACTTTGCCGCATATTCTCAGGTTGCCGAATCAGTCAAAGAACCGCAAAAGTATTATTATAACAATGTACTTGGTACTTTGAATTTATTAAATACGGCAATGGAATATGATGTTAATAAAATAGTATTTTCAAGTACGGCAGCAACATACGGCGAGCCGGAATATATTCCGATAGATGAAAATCATCCTCAAAATCCGATAAATACATACGGAAAAACAAAACTTATGATAGAAAGCATAATGGATGATTATGACAAAGCATACGGCTTGAAATCCGTAAGATTGCGGTATTTTAATGTGGCCGGTGCAGACAGCAAAAATCGTGTTGGTGAATGGCATAATCCGGAAACCCATTTAATTCCTAATATATTGAAATCTACTTTCGGCAACGGCAGAGTTTTTCAAATGTTCGGAACGGATTATGATACAAAAGACGGAACATGTGTAAGAGATTACATAAATGTTGAGGATTTGGCGCAGGCGCATCTTCTTGCTTTAAAATATCTGCTAAATGGCGGAGAAACAAATTATTTTAATCTCGGAACACAAGAAGGCAGCAGTGTAAAAGAAGTTTTTGATATCTGTGAAAAAGTTACATATCAAAAATTCCCGGTAAAAATTCAGCCGCGCCGGCCGGGAGATCCTGCCATTCTTATTGCGGATAATAAAAAAGCAAAAGAAGTTCTCGGCTGGACTCCTGTTCATACTCTTGAACAGAGTATTCAAACTGCATATAACTGGGAAGTCGAACTTGCTAAAAGACTTGCAAATCAGGTGTAAGGATGAAATTAGCGGATATTATAATTAAAAAATTCGATAAAGACGGCTTAATGCAAAATTATGCAAAAGTTTTGCCGTATTTCAAAAAATACTGGTTCAGGACTTTTCTTGCTCTCGGGCTTGCGATACCTATCGGTTCTTTGGATGCAATTGTTGCGCTTTCCCTAAAACCGTATATGGATTATGTTATGGTTGATAAATCGTTTCATTCCCCGTGGTATATACCGGTTTTAATTATTGCATTTACCAGTACACAGGGGCTGTTGAATTATCTTTCCACTTATATGAATGCATGGGTTGCCGGCAAGGTTACAAATGATTTTAAAAGAACTCTTTATAATAAATTGATGCATAAAGATGCGTCGTTTTTTGATTCCAGAACATCGGGCGATATATTGCGCTGGTTTAATAATGATGTAAATTCTGCCTGTGGAAATCTTTTGAATAATTTAAAAACCGGAATTTCAAGAGTTTTTTCTTCTATATCACTGGTTCTTGTCCTGCTGTACAATTCCTGGCAGCTTGCCATAATTGCTATAATTGTTCTTATTTGTGCGGTTATACCGTTAACAAAAATGAGAGCATTGATTAAATCAATTACCGATAAATCGGAATCTGCGGGCGGAAAAGTTATTACTGCATATAATGAGGCTTTTGCAGGCAATAAAGTTGTTACCGCATATAATTTATATAATCACCAGAATGCTGCTTTTAATAAAAATTTAGAAACGGTGTTCGGGCTTAATATGAAAATTACGCAAAAAACCGGCTGGTTATCTCCAATGATGCATATTGTTGTATCAATCGGAATTGCGGCAGTTATCGGGCTTGGAAGTTATATGATAGTAAAAGGCCAGATTACAAGCGGTAATTTTGTTTCTTTTATCACAGCGTTGATTATGCTTTATACCCCGATTAAACTGCTCGGGAACAATGCAAAAAATATGCAAAACGCTCTTCTTGCTCTTGAAAGAGTTATAAAACAACTGGATGCCAACCCTAAAATTAAAAATAAACCTGATGCAGTAAAGTTAAATGGGCTTAATGATTGTATTGAATTCAGAAATGTGTGTTTTGAGTACAAAAAAAATAAACCTGTATTGAAAAATATACAATTTACGGTTCAAAAAGGTGAAACTTTTGCACTTGTAGGTAATTCCGGCGGCGGGAAAAGTACAATAGTTAATCTAATCCCGAGATTTTACGATGTTAAATCGGGAAATATTTTAATAGATGGTGTTGATATAAGAAATTTTACGCTTGAATCTCTGCGGGATAATATTTCAGTCGTTTTTCAGGATAACTTTTTGTTTTCGGGAACGATAAGAGATAATATTATGCTTGGAAATTTGAATGCTACAAAAGAAGAATTGGATGCGGCAATCAAAGAATCTTATCTTGACGGGTTTATCAAAACTCTTGATAAAGGGCTTGATACTAATATCGGAGAAAGAGGAGTCCTTTTATCCGGCGGTCAGAAGCAGCGTATTGGGATTGCGCGGGCATTTTTGAAAAATGCACCTATTTTGATTCTTGACGAAGCGACCAGTGCGCTTGATAATGAAGCTGAAAAAATTGTTCAGCAGGCTATAGAAAATCTTATGAAAGACAGAACAGTGTTTGTTATTGCACACAGATTAACGACAGTCCGGAATGCGGATAGAATTGCAGTTATTAAAGACGGTAAATTGGTTGAAATAGGCAATCATGATGAACTTATAAATATTGAAGGCGGAGTTTACAGACATCTATACGAATCCCAATTTGCCAAAACTCCATCGATAGTTCCTGTTTAGTAATTTTATTTTCAGATGTTTGCCAGAAGATAATCTTTATTGTAAAATTATTCAGAAAGGAAGAGATATTATATGTACTATCAAGGATTAATTAACAAATACAGAGAGTTTTTACCGGTTACGGATTCGACTCCGGTTGTAACACTGAATGAAGGAAACACTCCGCTTATTAAAGCAGAAAATCTTGCCGGTAAAATTGGGATTGATGCTGAAATTTATTTTAAATTTGAAGGCTGCAATCCGACAGGAAGTTTTAAAGACCGCGGAATGACAATGGCTGTTACCAAAGCGAAGGAAAGCGGTTCAAATGCGATAATCTGCGCATCGACCGGTAATACATCGGCTTCTGCTGCTGCATACGGGGCAAAAGCGGGTTTGAAAACTTATATTATAATCCCTGACGGTTATATTGCTCTTGGCAAACTTTCTCAAGCTATGATGTACGGTGCTGAAATTATCGCAATACAGGGGAATTTTGATAAAGCACTTGAAATGGTAAGAGAAATTTCTTCAAAATATCCGATAACACTTGTTAATTCTGTTAATCCGTATAGAATTGAGGGGCAAAAAACCGGTGCTTTTGAAATTTGTGAAGCACTCGGACAGGCACCGGATTATCATTTTATACCTGTTGGAAACGCCGGAAATATTACGGCTTACTGGAAAGGTTATAAAGAATGGCACAATCTGGGTAAAATTAAAGAATTACCGAAGATGATGGGCTTCGAAGCAGAAGGTGCTGCAGCAATTGTTAAAGGCGAAAGAATTTATAATCCTGAAACTCTTGCAACCGCAATAAGAATCGGTAATCCTGCAAGTTGGAAATTTGCGGAACAGGCAAGGGATGAAAGCGGCGGTATGATTAATTATGTTACCGATGATGAGATTGTTAAAGCGTACAAACTTCTTGCATCAAGTGAAGGTATTTTGGCAGAACCTGCTTCAGCGGCTTCAGTTGCAGGACTTATAAAAGTTAAATCACAAATTAAACCGGGTGCAAAAATTGTTTGTATTTTAACAGGAAACGGTTTGAAAGATCCGGATAATGCAATTAAATATTCTAATGCCGATGTTAAAAAGACATCTGCCGAATTAACGGACATTTTGAAAGTTATGCATATATAAAACCGGTTAATATTATATAAAATAAAAAAGACACGAATTATATTCATCCGTGTCTTTTTTTTTATTTTATATTTATTATTTTTTAGAATACAAAATTAAAATATATTCTGCCGTATTTATAGCAGGTACGACAATGTTTTTATACAGCAAAACATCAAATTGATCTTTTATAATAATACCTCTTGGACTTTCATAGGTATGTTTATTTTGCCCTTTGTCAAAGCCGTCAGCATCTATTGTTAAAACTGCACAGGCTGTTTCTTTTGTCGGATTTTCCGGTGCGGCATCGCAGTTATCGGATAATTTATTGTATTTAATCTCTGTTAAATCATTTAGTCTTATTCCGTTTTCGATATCAGAATTTATTAAAAGATTGCTTTTAATTCTTTTTGTCCAGATATCATCAAAGGTTGAATAATCTTTATTGTCAACGGCTTGCGACATAAGTATCGACTGGTTAAGTTCGCTTACAGTCTTTTTTAATATTGTTTTATTTTTAACTTCACTGGTTTCTGCAACAAGCACCGGAATTGTAAGAGCCGCAACAACTCCGATAACAGGCAGGATAAAGACGACTGCAATCCCTATGATAAGCAGCACTATTGCCCAGACCGGCATAGTATCTTTTTTAGTTTTTTGTTCATTTTTTGAATTGTTTTGCGGTGCCGGATTTTCATTTTGTATGTCTGACATTATGATTTCTCCTTTTTAATTTAGTTCACTTGTGCAATTCGGACATCTTGTCGCCCGAATATCAATTGTAGAATAGCAGTAAGGGCATTCTTTTTCAGAGGCTTCTTCGCTTGCTTTTTCTTTTTGCGCATTTATGCTTGTCAGTTTATTGATACTTTTTATGAGCAGAAAGACTGCAAATGCAACTATTAAAAAACTGATTAAACTATTTATAAATATTCCGTAATTTATGGTAACAGCACCTGCGGCGTGAGCATCTTCGATTGTTTTATAATGAATAAAATTTCCCTGATAATCCGGCAGAACAAGATATAATTTAGAAAAATCGACTTTTCCGAGCAGCCAGCCAAGAGGCGGCATAATAATATCTTTAACAAGGGAATCAACAATTTTTCCAAATGCAGCACCGATAATTATACCGACTGCCATATCTATAACATTTCCGCGCATTGCAAATGTTTTAAATTCATTTCCGTATTGTTTTAATTTATTTAACATATAAACTCTCTTTCTGCAAAATTTATTAAAGGCAGTGTATCATAAATTTTTATACAGAACAAGGGTAAGCAGAATTAAACTTTTTTATGTTGTTCATCAGGAAACAGTGCATTCATAATCGGATGGATTAGAGGATGAGAAATAATTGGTGCAAGTATAGCAAGTCCTGTTACGGAGCCGAACATTGCGCCTGCTTCGATTGCGCCTTTACCTAAATTTGCGTTAAGGTTTTCTCTTGTGAATTTATCTCCGGAGTTATTCATCCGGTTTAATTCCGCAATTTTTTCGGCTTTTTCCGTATGATTCATTTTGTAGTATTTTGACAGTTCTTTTGTTGTCGGAAATGCTTTAAATACAAGTTCATCTTTATACATCTTTTTTGCAAGATTGTATGCGCCTTTCCGGCATACCGGAATAATTACCGACAGATAAATTCCGAGGCAAATGACTTGGTATAAAAATTCTTTTATTGCAGAAAACCTTTTTGTCTGCGGGTCAATTTGTCTGTCGATTAAAATAAAACTCGGACGGCCGACTGCTTTCAGGCATGTTTCTGTCGTAACCTGCGAAACGGTACTCTGGGTTGCGTTGTATATATTCGGATTTGTAATAAGATTTTGAATTCCTGCCAGCATACTACCCCACCCTCATTCCTGTATTTGTAAAATTCGCTAAATTAATTTTTTGCCTGTAAAAATGAGCAGGCTGATTTTCTCTATACTGTTTGAATATAGGACTGTTTGATTTTGAAGTGATATCCAGTTTAGGATTTTCTTGTTCGTTTTTTTTGTCGTTTTTATGAAAAATTCTGTCAGTAAAAGGTTTAATAACAAGCGAACAAAGCCCCGGTATTACAACAAGTGCAGCGGTACAAACTCCGACAAATCTGAGATTATGCTTTGCTATTTTTGCTTTTTCTGCATCTTTTACAAGAGCGGCTCCTTTTCCTGCAAGAGTCCCGCATAAAAGATATGTAGGAATTGCGATAACTTCGGTTAAACCTTCTCTCAGGGCAGTATATTTTTTAGTTTCAGGGGACTCTGTTCTATCCATCATTGTAAACAACGGACGGAAGATACCCTTGGCAGTTGCAATCGCAACAACTACATACGCAGGATTGCTGTCGCCGCCGAGGTGTTCAAGAACTTTTTTAATCCCTTTTTTGTAACTAAATGCCATTTTTTTATCTTTATTTATGAATCCTGAACCACAATTATTTTAAAACAAAACAAGAAAAATTTTTTGTCAATTATATTTTTTTTAATAATATTTTTTACAATTCTTAATTGTTTTTGTTATAGCAAAAGCACTCTCTTTCATGGTCGTTAACAATACCGGCTGCCTGGAGGTATGAATATATAATGACAGTTCCAACATATTTCATTCCTCGTTTTTTCAAGTCTTTAGATATTGTATCTGATAGCGGTGTTGAAACCGGCATGGCATCTGTCGTGTTTTTTATTATTTTATTGTCCGTAAAACTCCAGATATAATTTGAAAAACTTCCGTATTCTTTTTGTATTTGGATGAAAACTTTTGCGTTATTTACGGCAGCATTAATTTTTCCTCTGCATCTTATTATTTTATCATTGTGCATGAGTTTTTCTATTTTATCCTGATTATATCTGCTGACCTTAACCACATCAAAATTATCAAAAGCCTGTCTGAAACCTTCTCTTCTTTTAAGGATTGTTATCCATGATAAGCCTGCCTGAAAGGACTCGAGAATAAGGAGTTCAAACAGTTCTCTGTCATCATATTTTGGAACACCCCATTCCTCATCGTGGTATTTTACATAGATTTCTGATTTTTCATCTACCCATCTGCATCTTTTCATAGGTTTATTATAACCGATAGTAAATATTTTGTGAAAATGTTACTAAAAATATTAATTTTCAATGTATAATATAACAAAGAGGGAAATAGGAGTTAATATGAAGAATAAGAAGAATATAGGGTTAGCACTCGGTTTGATATTAAGTTTGTGCACATTTTGTTCTGTCTATGCACAGGAAGAGGCGGTTACAGAACAGAAACTGCAGTCTGCACCAGAGATAAAAGTTGATAAAGATACTCCCGAAGATGTTGTTGAATTGATTAAAAAGAAAGATTATGAAAGTGCGCTGCCGCTTTTGAATGCTTATATTGAATCAAAACCTAAAAAATATATAGGATATAAACTCCGCGGGGAAGTTTACTACGCTTTGCGCAGGTATGATCTGGCAGCTGCCGACTTTCAAAAAGCTGTTGAGATAAAAACTGAAGATGATAAATTTGTAACAGGAGCAAAAGTAATAAGTGCTGTTGTCCTTGGCGCGGATAAAAAGGATCAGTATCAAAATCCTGAACTGGGTGCATTATACGGTCAATTGATGTATGCCCAAAAAGCAGTTAATGATAACATGTATGAAGTATCCTATAAAAAAGCACTGGAGTACAATTCTCATTTGTATCTTCCGGTACCGAAAAAAGCAGATATTCCAAAAATAAACTGTCCTCAAAAATACGGAAGAGAATTCAATCCGCAGGGAATTGATGCCGATATTGCCGCTGTTATAGGAGATATAGAAAAGGGCGATTTTTCTGAGGCTGCATACAAAATTCCTAAAATAACTTCCGAATATCCTGATTATTATCTCGGACAGTATTTGACAGGTGTTGTAATGCACGGTTTGGAACAGGAGAAAAATGCGATTGATGCTTTTACAAATTCATTAAAATTGAATCCTTATGATTTCGAATCGTATGCAAGTTTAGGGCTTATTTACTATGAAAAAGCCGCAAAAACTTTTGATAAAACATTTGCTGCCAAGTCTATTGAATATTTTGAAAATGCTCTCGACTTAAATCCTAAATGTAATACTTATTATTTTTATATAGGTATGAATTATTTGGAATTTGGCGATTACGGCGCAGCGGTTGAAAATTTCAAAAAGGCTCTGGCTATAAAAACAAACGATTATAACAGTATGTATTATAAAGCAATAGCCCAGTATATGCAGAAAGATTATGCGGGGACGATTGATGAAACCACAAAAATGCTGTATAAACATGTATCAAATTATAATTCTGTTTTATATTTGAGGGCTTTAGCCTACTATAAATCAAATAATCAGGAACTTGCAATTGCGGATATTGAAAAAATACATCAGAATATGAATGATATTTTTAATGCTGATGTTAAGCAATTATCTGCAAAAGATGAAGTTTTGGACTGTTATCTTTATTATCTTCAAAGCAAAATTTCAAGAGATAACGGTTTCGGTGCAAAGTCAGATTTACAAAAGGCATATAAAAATCCTATAATTGCGTTATTAGATACCAGAAGCAAAGATTTTGCACAGGTTAATTTTAAAATAACATCTTCTGATATTGCTGTGCAGTATGAATATTTGATAACAACATTTGATGATCTTGCAGTAGGTTTTGCATACCTCAATCCTGATTATAAATTGATAGCCAGAAAAGATGCGGGGAATAATGAGGAAAAACTTGCCGAACTTTCTCAAGATAAACAGGAAGTTCCGGTGTCCGTTGCATCACCTTCTCCTGTTGAACCTTCGCAGGAAGATTTAACAAATGACGGACAAAATTCCGAAGAGGTTAATCCGCAGGCAAAAGCAGCAGAAGATACGGATTTATCCCGAACAGAAGCAGACGAAAATGTATCATCGCAGGCTCCTGTTGAGAATGACGGAGAAGAAGTATCCCCTGAGAATAATGTTCAGAATTCACAAACTCAAACGAAGTCAGAATCCGAACCGGATGACTTATCTAAAGATTCGGCACCGGAAGTTCTGTCAGGTGTTGAAAAACCGGTAGTTGATAATAATTCTGCCGGTGAAATAACTCTTTCTGAACCATTGGCTCAAGATAAAAAATTATTTAATAATTCTCCGGTGATTGTTTTTGATCCTGATACTTTGATATTTAAAACTCCTCCGGAAAAGACAGAAGTTCAGGCACTTGATGAGCGTATAAAGTCAGAGCAGACTGAAATTACCGCACCTGAGGGAATGATTAATACTGCTTCTGTAAATCCTGAAGTTAAAGAAATTTCTGATACTTCAAATATAACAACAGGAGCACCGCAGCCTGTTTCTGTTTCGGCACAGAAGGAACCGCCTCAGCAGCCTGAAGTTGAACAGCCGGAATCTAAAAATGTACAGCCGGAGATTGTTTCATCGAAAAAAGATAATTTGTCTGATACAAAATCTGATGGAGTTGATGAAAACTCCAATGGCAAAGATACTGAAACTGTCGATAAAACAGCAGACGAACAACAAAATAAACAGACTGAATTAAAACAGGAAAACGAGGTTAATAATCAGCCGTCAGAAAGTGATGAAGTTATGCAAACACCGGCAGAAGAAGAAAATAAAGAGTTAGAAAATCAAACTGCCGGTAATCAGGAAAATGTAACGGAAGAAATAACAGACGAACCAAAAGTTGTTAAGGTCAATGAAAAACATGCAAAAGTCAATTTGTCGGAATTTAATGTAAAAACTTTAAAAACTCCTGAAGTAAAAGAAGGCGATGAGGTTGTATTCCTTGAACCTGAACCGCTGTTCCCGAAAAGAGAAGAAAAAGCAGTTAAAGAAAACAATGATAAAATTTCTTTGATTCCGGTTCTCCATAGTGATTCTCCAAAAGAGGAAGTCCGCACGGAACAAACTCCGTCCGTTCCGGACAAACCTGTCGATGTAAATATTACAAAAACCTCGGATAATCTTGATAAAGTTACCGATAAAAATGAGAAAAAAGAAGAGATAACTCTTGTGGAACCTGAGGAAATAGTATTTCCGGAAGAAACCGAAAAGAAAGAGAGTGCTCAAGATGTTCCGCAAA
Source organism: Candidatus Gastranaerophilales bacterium (assembly GCA_944325095.1). Lineage (GTDB taxonomy): Bacteria > Cyanobacteriota > Vampirovibrionia > Gastranaerophilales > Gastranaerophilaceae > Zag111. Next base: position 19,334 of record CALUYV010000013.1, read on the forward strand.
TAATTGCACAAAGCGGTGAAGCAGAAGAGGCTCCTTCTGTCAGAGATTTTTCTAAGGAGAAATTAACAGAAGAACATCCAGCCGCTTCTAATCCCGCAGAAGAACTGCCGGAGCAGTCCGGGGATGAAAAAGCCGTCAATTCAACTAAAACACAAGAGGAAGAAACTTCAGAAAATGTATCACCGGTTTTAACTCCTCAAAATAATGAGATTTTACCTGCCCCGGAAGAAAAATCCGATTTAAAACAAAAGAAGATTAAAAAATCAAAAAATAAAACAAAAGATAATTTAATTATCGCAGTTGGCGGAAATGCCGATGAATATGCTGATAAAAAGGAACAAAAAACAAAAATTAAAAAAGAAAAACAGAAAAAAGAAACCAGCAAAAAAGAAGTTCAGACGGCAGAAAATACAGCACCTTTAAAAGATATGGATGAAACTGCATTATCTGATAGTCAGGATGTAAGTAAAATTAAGGAAGATACTGCTGTTTCTGTAGAAAATCAGGATAAAAAAGCAAAGCCTGCTGCAAAAGATGCTGAAACCGGTTCAAAATCAGTAACGGATAATAAAACTTCTGAAGTTGATAAATCTGTTAAATCTCAAGAAAATAATGAGTCTGAACAGGAAAAGGTTTCTATTCCTGAACAAACAAAAGAAGAACCTCAAAAACCGGAGCAAGAATCTGATAAAACCAATAAATCAGAAACGGTATCCGATAACTCTGTATCTGAAACAGCATCAGATGAAAAAATATCAGCAGATGAAAACAAAGAACAACTTTCAGATTCCGGACAGACAAATGAAACCGCAAAACAAATGCCATCCGGGGAAGATTCTTCTAAAATTTCGGATAACAAACAAAAACCTGACAAAGATGATAATAAAACATCTGATAGTCCTGTGAAATCCGTAAAGAAAGTTCCGTTTTGGAAGCGGCTGCTCTTTTGGAAAAAAGCAGATTAGAAATATTGAAAAATAATTAAATCTGTCTGACGATATTTGTAAATCGCCGGCATGAGTCTTTTTGTTTTTCATTAAGGCGATATTTGTTGTTTTATAATATAAAATCATTATTATGTTATAATAGGATAAAGAAGGGCTATCTCTATGGGTGATGAAGACAAACAGTTTGATGCCACTCCGCAAAAACTCGACAGAGCCAGAAGGGAAGGACAGGTTGTTAAGTCGCGTGACTTTTCAATGGCTATTTCCATGCTGGTTGTTTTTGCTTCCGTATTCGGGCTTGCTCCTTTTATATGGGAGCAGATTGTTACTGTTTTTACACTTTTATATGAACAAATCCCCAATGCGCATTTGGAAGATATAAATTACATGTATATTTTTCTGGTTTCAGTCAAAGGAATTTTGCTTATACTTTTCCCTATTTTTGCTATTGCGTGGCTGGTTGCGGTTCTTGCGGATTTTGTTCAGGTCGGGCCTCTGGTTGCTATTGCTCCTTTGATGCCTAAACTGGATAAGTTAAATCCTACGAAATATTTTAAAAATATAATGTCAATAAAAACTCTGTTTGAGTTATTTAAAAATATAGCCAAAGTTATTATTCTCGGATATATCGGCTGGTCTGTTTATAATGAACATATTGAACATATTATGATGCTTGCGCAGGTTGATAATAATTTTGCGGTGTTAAAAGAATTCGGAGAATTGATTACGCAGTTTATTTTCAAAGCTTGTATAGCCTTTCTTGTGATTGCCGCAGCAGATTACGGGGTTACAAAGTGGAAATTTCTGCAGGATCAGAAAATGTCTTTTAAAGAAATTAAAGATGAATATAAAAACTCTGAAGGTGATCCGAATGTGAAAGCGCAGTTGCGCCAAAGACGTATGCAGATGCTCCAGCAGGGTGCGATGGACGCTGTTCCGACAGCGGATTTTGTTGTAACTAACCCGACACATGTTGCCTGTGCTCTAAAGTATGTCGCAGAAGAAATGGATTCTCCTATGCTTATTGCAAAAGGCACAGAGTTGATTGCAAAAAAAATTATAGATATTGCAAAAGAACATAATGTTCCGGTTATAGAAAATCCTCCTGTTGCAAGAGCATTGTTCAGGATGGTTGATATTAACCAGTCTATTCCGCCGGAATTGTATAAAGCAGTTGCGGAAATTCTGATGTTCGTTTATAAGATGAAAAATCCTACAAATAAACGACCACGAAATTAATGGATTGAAGTATTATTGATGTGTGAAATTATGACTAAACAAGATAATAGAAACCTACAAAATTATATTGATATAGTACAAAAGGTAGCAAGGGTGGAGCACAGACGTATTCCGGCTCATATGGTCGAGTACGAAGAATTGCTGTCTATAGGGATTATTGCTATTCAAGTCATGATTAAAAATAAAACCCCTGAACAACTTGCCAAATATAATTCAGCGTATATTGCAACGGCTGTTCGCTGGGCGATAAGAAATGAATTGAGAATAAGATATAAATGGTATTCACTTAAGCATAAAGCAGAAGATGAATATGATGAGGATGAAGCAGTAGATGGTATTGATATGAAACAGGCAAAAATTCGTGAAGCAATTTACGAAACAATTTTGTCTATTGACGGGCTGGCAGCATCAGCCAGTGATAATGATTCGCCGTTTGACTTTGTCAGAGATCCTCACGCATTGCCGGATGAAAGTGCGGAACTTTCCGAAATGGGTAAAATGATAAGAGTTGCGATTTCTAAACTTCCGCCAAAAGAAAGAACTGTTGTAGAATACCGGTTTTACCGAAATATGCAGGTAAAAGATATTGCAAAACAAATAGGTTTATCTCCTTCAAGAGTCACCCGTATTGTGCAGTCATCTTTAAATACCGTCCGTGAGTATTTAAATACCCATGAATTATACGGGTATTAATTACTGTTTTAAATTTGTATTTGCAAAGATATACGATTTTTAGTAAACTGTGTTTTGTATGGAAGGTCAGATATATAAAATTCACTCAGATTTTTATTACATACAATCCGGCGGGAACTCTTATGAGTGTAAAATCAGAGAAGTTTTAAAAAAGCAGCGATTGAAACCGGTAACGGGTGATTTTGCCGAATTTGACAACGGAGTTATAACAAAAATTCTGCCGAGGAAAACTTATATTCCAAGGCCTTCTGTTGCAAATGTTGACCAGATTGTCGTTGTTTCCGCCCTCAAACATCCTGATTTGGATTTTCACCAGTTGAACAGATATATTGCACTTTCCCATTATTATAAAATTCCGGTCATTCTTTGTTTTAATAAAGAAGACCTGGAAACTTCAGGAAAATCGAGAGAAGATATTATTTCCATATATAAAAATTTAGGTTACGAAATTGTATTTACATCGGCTCTTGAACATAAAGGACTTAATTCATTCCGGAAATTGCTGTCAGGCAAGGTTTCTGCTCTGTGCGGCGGCTCCGGTGTCGGGAAATCAAGTTTAATTAATGCATTAAATCCGGAAATTAATCTCAGGACAAAAGAAGTAAGTGAAAAATCCAATAAGGGTACCCACACGACCCGCCACTGCGAAATTATTTCACTTGATGAAACTTCTGCAATTGTTGATACTCCGGGGTTCAGCAATGTTAGGTTTGATTTTATTCTTCCTCAGGATGTTGATTTACTTTTCCCTGAAATGCTTGAATACAGAAAAGATTGTAAATACGGCGATTGCCTGCATATAAATGAAGATGGCTGTACCGTTCTTAATAATATTGATAAAATACCGGAATCACGTTATGAAAGTTATATAGAATTTGTTGCCGAGGCACTTGAGTATAAGGAAAAAATCAAATATAACGGAGTGAAACAGGAATCTTCCATGAAATATAAAAATAATAAAATACAGGCAAAAATAAGCGGCAAAAAAAGACAAGCGTCAAGAAATACAAGAAAACAGATGATATATAAGGAAATTGAAAACGATGCAAATGAATAATTATATAGAAATAATTGATAAAAAACTGGATGAATATATAAAAATAGAATATCCGGAAACTATATTCAAATCAATGAAATACACGGTTACACTGCCGGGGAAAAGGCTAAGACCTGTTATGTGTCTTGAAACCTGCAGAGTTTTAGGCGGAGAAATTGAAGATGCAATCCCTGCTGCGTGTGCGGTTGAAATGCTGCATGCACAGACTCTTATACACGACGATTTGCCATGTATGGATAATGATGATTACAGAAGAGGCAAACTCACCAATCACAAAGTCTTTGGTGAAGCAATCGCAACGCTTGCCGGAGATGCGCTTTTAACTTATGCGCCTCAGATAATTACAAAATATTCGGATAATCTTTCTTCTTCTGTTTTAATCAGAGTTTTAAATGAGTATTTTCAATATGCCGGAGCAAGAGGTGTAATTGCCGGACAGGTTGTAGATATGGAATCAGAAGGTAAGTATATTCCTGAAGGAGGTAATATTATTAACCGGCAGGAGGCTGAGAAAACTCTTGAATATCTGCATATTCATAAAACTTCCGATTTGTTCCAGCTGGCAATGCGCACAGGAGCAATTATTGCCGGTGCTGATGATGATAAATTATCGGCAGTTACCGAGTTTGCAAAGACTTTCGGGCTTGCTTTCCAGATTGCTGATGATATTCTGGATGAAATATCTACCTTTGAACAGATGGGTAAAACATTAGGCAAAGATAAAGAAGAAGGAAAATTAACTTATGTTTCGCTCTTTGGTCTTGAGGAAGCCAAATGTAAATTAACTTGTCTTTTGGCAAAGTGCCATGATATAATGAATGAGCAGAACATGTATTCCGTTATATTTGCGGAAATTATTGAAAAGATTATCCAGAGAGCAGGTAAATAACAAATGAATATTGAAGCGATAAGAGAATTGGTGGCAGGCAACGGGTATGAAATTATTATCAGCGGAGTCACTTCAGCATTTTTTGCGCAGGTAATAAAATTTATTCTTTTTACCCTGAGAAGTAAGAAAATTAATTTTAAGATTTTTACAACGACCGGCGGAATGCCGAGTTCTCATTCAGCGGGAGTAATGGCTCTGTCAACGGCTGTCGGAATTCTGGAAGGCTTTGATTCTGCACTGTTTGCGGTGTCGCTTGGATTTTCAATGATTATCATGTATGATGCCGCAGGTTTAAGACGTGCTGCCGGCAAGACTGCCGCTTGTTTAAATCGTATGATGGAAGATTTTTATTACCACGATTTGCAATCTGTCGGTGGTAAATTAAAGGAACTTCTCGGGCATACTCCGTTTGAAGTCTTTGTTGGTGCAATATTCGGGATTGTGTATGCTTATTTATTCCATATCTATGTAATAGGATAGTTTAATTTTCATTTAGTTTTGTTTCGTAATTGTTGAAAAATATTATATTATTTTGTACAATCAAATAAAAATAAAGGAAATTACACTGATGGAATCTCAAAAAAGGGTTTTAATTGTTGATGACGATGATGAAATAAGAGAGTTGCTGGAGTTTGATATTGCAAGCAGCGGTTATTTTGTCGATACGGCAAAAGACGGTATGGAAGGGCTTAATAAAGCTTTGAACAATACCTACGATATTATTTTGCTTGATGTTATGATGCCGAAAATGAACGGTTTTGAAGTCTGCCGCAATATCCGGCAGGCAAAGTTGGCAATTCCGGTTTTATTATTAACGGCAAAAGGAACAATAGAAGATAAAACAACCGGATTTGACTGCGGTGCGGATGATTATCTAGTAAAACCGTTTGATATACAGGAGGTTCTCCTGAGGATAAGAGTTTTACTCAGAAGAAACAGTGTAAATATTGAAAAAGATAATCCTCTGTCAAATGAAATCCTGCAATCGGGCGACATAGAGATTTTTCCGGAGTCTTTGGAGTGCGTAATTGTTAATCACAGAGTTAAGCTTACTCCTACCGAGTTTGAAATATTGTATTGTTTAATGCAGCATTTTAATACCCCTGTTACTCTTGCGACGCTGCTTGATGAGGTCTGGGGGTATGACAGTAATGAAGATGTAAGGATGCTCAGGGTTCATGTCGGTGGCTTGAGAAATAAAATTGAGCAAAATGTAAAAGAACCAAAATATCTTCATACGGTTACAAATGTAGGGTATAAATTGACACCTTTCGGTCAGGCATAGTCGGATATGAAAAAATACAGTTACGGTTTAAAAAGATTAAAAATTATTGAACAGATAGCGATAGTATTTTTTATTTCTGTTGTCATTCCTATGTCGATAAGCGGTTTTATTATCAATAATATTAACCAGCAGTCGCTGCGGCGGCAATTAAGAGAATCCGCAATTCTTGTTGCTGCAATGGTTTCTGATGAGGTTGATTTTTTTATTGATGCAAATGAAGCGATATTATCTCAAATTGCTGATACGCTTGATTATTTTCCTACAGAATCCGCAAAACTAAAATTCATAGGAGATATTGAAAAAAAATATCCTGATTGCGATGATTTTTTCATAGCCAAAAGCGAACAGGAATTAGAAACTCTGAGTTCAGAAGCATACAAACGGGAAGAAACTTTGCTGTCTGTTAAAATGAAAGACGGTTCTTATCTTGCTGCGACATATAAACCTTCCGCCTGGCAGGGTGAATTATTTAAATCTTTAGAGCAGGATAACCGGCAGGTTTACATTATAGACAAAAATAATAATCTTGTATCTTCTCACAATTTTACACCTGATGTTTATAAGGAAACTCTGGAATTGCTGCCTGAAGAAAAAATTGAAAACAATCCGGTAATGATTGGTGATGAGAAAAATCGTCCGGTTGTATATTTACACAGAACAGATCCGGAATTAACCATAGTTGTTAATACAACGGAAAAAATTGCAAAACGTGCGATTATTGATAACAGAATAAAGATTGTACTGTCAGTATTGAGTGCAATTCTTGCTATGATGGTTCTTATGGGCTTTTATATTTATTACCTTTATATAAATATAAGACAGTTGTTCAAAGCGATTATTGCACTGTCAAAAGGTAATTATCAGAGGCAGATACGACTTTTGAATACTTTTTTTACACCGTTTGAAATTGTTTTTCTTGCAAATGAATTTAATAATATGGCATCTGAAATTCACAAATCGTATCGTGAATTAAAGCGCAAAAATATAGAATTAAAGCAGTTGAACGAATTTCGTTCAAACCTGCTTGATACGGTAAGTCATGAACTGCGAACTCCTTTGACAAGTATTCAAGGTTACACATCAAGACTTATGAGGCAGGATATTGTTATTGATGAGGAAACCAAACAAAAATCGTTGAGAATAATAAAAGAACAAACAGAGCAATTGAATCGTTTAATAGAAGATTTGTTGACTATTCCTGATATTGAAGGAATGCGCCTCAGAACGACAAATGAAATCGTACAGTTAGATAAAGTGCTTGAAAAAGCAGAACTTCTTTTGAGAAAACGCAACGGACACGAAATTATTGTTTCTTATCCTGATGATATTCCGCCGGTTATAGCAGACAAGGGCAGGTTAGAGCAGGTTTTTATCAATTTGTTTGAAAATGCCGTGAAATATTCATACCCTGAAACCCCTATACTGGTGGATGTTATGCTTGTAAAGGATAAGGTTTCGGTTGAAGTTAAAAATTCCTGCGATATTATTCCAGAAAAAAAACTTCAGATGCTTTTTGAAAAATTTGTCCGGCTGGATGATAATATGACAAGAACAACGCGCGGTACAGGATTAGGGTTGTTTATAGTTAAGGGGTTGATAGAAGCAATGAACGGATCTATAGAACTTTCATCGACTCCGGAATTCGGGTTTATTGCTAAGATTACTCTTAATACTGCAGGATCGGAAGATGATGAATAAGTTTATGCAAAAAGCAATTGAAGAAGCCCTGAAGTCTGACGGTGATATCCCTGTTGGCGCAGTGCTTGTTAAAAACGGTGAAATTGCTGCTTGTGCTCATAATACAAGAGAAAAAGATAATGATATAACATCTCATGCAGAAATAATAGCAATTAGGAAGGCTGAAAAATTAGAAAATAACTGGCGGCTTGACGGTTACGAACTTTATGTTACCTTAGAACCGTGTCCGATGTGCGGTTGGGCGATTTTGCAATCTCGTATATGCAAAGTTTATTTCGGAAGTTATGATGTGAAATACGGTGCATTTTGTTCTAATGTTGACTTGCGTAAAATTTCCAATTCGAAGATTCAGATAAAAGGCGGAATAATGGAAAAAGAATGCGATAAAATTCTAAAAGATTTTTTTGCAGGTATTCGCTAAGTTTTTATTTTTAAATGTTGTTTTCTTCTACCCATTTTTTAGCATCAAAATGCAGATCAGTAAGTTTCATGTTCAAAGATTCAACATAAGGTTTAAATTTTACAAGCAGTTGTGTTTTTTTTAACAGTAATTCCTGCGCTACAACAGGAGTTTTGCAGGCAATAACCATAACGGAGCCTTTTATCATTGAGTAAGGTTTTGAATTTTGTGCAAATTTTTCTCCGGCAACCTTTCTCCAGAATTTGCATAAATTTGTACGGGTCATTGCCCGTTTTATTTCTTTTTGTTTTGCAAGTTCTTCAATGATTTCATCTATATTTTGAAATTTTGTATATAAGATTTTTTTCATAATAATTTTTAAAGAATATTTTTTTGTGTTAGAATCTGAGAATGGTTATCCGTCAATTAGATAATAACATAAAGGATTCGAAAAACATATTACTGGTGTCCCATATAAACCCTGACGGCGACACATTAGGTTCAATGTGCGGATTGTATTCATTGATTAAAGATAACTATAAAAAACACTGTGATATGCTTGCGGTTTCAGATATTCCTGCATCATACCATTTTCTTCCGTATATAAATCTTGTCAAAAATATTGATAGTATTGATTTATCACGGGAATACGATCTTGTTATTAATCTTGATATTGCGGCTCTTGACAGATTTGCGGGTGCTGTTGCGCTGTATAATAAGGCAAAAATAACGGCAAATATAGATCACCATGAAACAAATCCGTCTTATGCAATGATAAATATAGTTGAGCCTCAAGCGTCCGCAGCGGCGGAGGTTTTGTGTGAATTAGCATTGGCTTTAAAATGGCACATATCACCAGAAACCGCAATTTGTTTATATACCGGTATAATGACAGATACAGGATGTTTCAGATTTTCGAACACAACACAAAAAACAATGGAATACGCAGGAAAATTGATATCCTCCGGTATCAATCCTGCAGATATTTACCAGAAGTGCTACGAAACATCTTCCAAAGAAATGGTTTTATTCCAGAGTTTTTGCATTGGAAAAGCGCAGTTTGTGAATGATGACAAAATTGCATATACTGTTGTTTATAAAAAAGATTTGGAGAAATTTAACAACGGTAAAGGTGAAGATTTTACGGACGGATTAACCGAAAAATTGCGGGCGATAGCCACAACGGAAATAGCCTTTGTTGTAAAAGAGTTAAATTCAGCAACATCAAAAGTTTCTATGCGCAGCAGAACACAGGATGTTGCAAGTATCTGTGCTGCATTTGGCGGCGGCGGACATAAACTTGCAGCCGGTGCGGTTATAAAAGCATCTCCGGCTCAGGCGGTGAAACAAATACTGAAAGAAATAAAAAATAAGAATTTATGTTAAGAAAATTGCTGAAAAATAAGAGTATAAGAGCTTTGGTCAGACTGATAAAGTCCATTATAAAAAATGACTTTTACGGTATGGCTGCCGAGATGGGCTTTATGCTTGTTGTCGGAATTTTCCCGTTTATGCTGTTTTTAATGGCTGTATTCGGCTGGCTGGGAAACAAATCTTATCTTGATACAATTCTGCATGTATTATCAGGAATTATGCCGCATCAGGCAATGAAACTCTTAAAATCGGTGCTTGAAGAAACTATGATATTCAATCACGGCAAGCTTATGGCAATAATTGGTATTGTTACAACTCTGGTTCTTTCGACAAACGGAGTTGCCGTAATTTTGAAAGGTTTAAACAGAGCATATAAGGTTGAAGAAACAAGAAATTTTATATATACCAGAGTGTTGTCATTTCTTATGGTTTTTGTAAATATTCTGGTTCTATTTTTGACAATAAACATAATTATTTTCGGTAAAGTGATTATAAACTTTTTGATGAATCATTTTGGAATGACCAAGAGTGTCGGTATTTTATTGTTGACGCTGCGCTGGCCGGTTGCATTTCTTGCTTTGTATCTGATGGCATTTCTTATGTATTATATTCTTCCGGATTTAAAAGGCAAAGAGGCTTTCAAAAGGAAGAGTGCGCTTCCGGGAACTGCGTTTTTCACGATATTCTGGTTAGTCGGTTCATGGGGTTTTTCTGTATATGTAAATAATCTGAGTACATATAACCTTGTATTCGGTACAATCGGGGCATTTTTCATATTGATGATCTGGCTGTATTACACTTCGGTTCTTTTATTGATAGGCGGTGAAATAAATTCGCAGGTTTATAACAGGATAGCGAACCGCTCTGAAGAGATTAGAGAAGATATTAAAGAACTGCGCCGCCGCAGTCAAAAGTAGTTTTTCTGTATTATTACTAAAATTCCGTCCTTCTTTACATTTGCTACTGTTCTTGTTATTATGCAGATATGAAAGATATGTTAGATAAAATACTTCAGATTGAGAAGAAATATAAGGAATTGGGTGAAACCCTTTCAAAACCTGAGGTTATTCAGGATTATAACCGTTTCAGAGATTTATCAAAACAGAGAAAATCAATGGAAGAAACGGTAGAATTGTATTACAAATGGAAAGAAACGACAGAAGCAATAGAAGATGCAAAGCAGATGCTTCATGATGAAAAAGATGAAGAAATGCGTGCATTTTTGAAAAGTGATATGGAAGCAAACGAAGCAAAAATTCCTCAATATGAGGAACGGATGAAGGTATTGCTGCTGCCGAGAGATCCTATGGATGATAAAGATATTATGCTTGAAATCCGCGGCGGAGCCGGCGGCGATGAAGCGAATATTTTTGCAGGCGACCTGATGCGTATGTATTTGAGATATGCCGATAAAATGGGCTGGCAGACTCAAATATTAAGCAAAACCGATTGTGAAGCAGGCGGAGTTTCCGAAGTAATTATTTCCATAAAAGGCGATGCAGTATTTTCAAGATTGAAGTACGAATCCGGTGTGCACAGGGTTCAACGAGTTCCGGCAACAGAATCTCAAGGCAGAGTTCATACATCAACAGCAACTGTTGCTGTTATGCCTCAGGTTGATGATGTAGAGGTTAACCTCAATATGAACGATGTTGAAATCACAACCGCAAGATCAGGCGGTGCCGGCGGACAAAATGTCAATAAGGTTGAAACTGCAGCCAGAGTTTTCCACAAACCTACGGGAATTATGATTTTCTGTACCGAAGAGCGTTCACAATTACAGAATAAAGAACGTGCGCTGGAAATTCTGAAAGCAAAACTTTATGATATGGAAGTTCAAAAGCAAACCAAAGAAATCACTGATTTACGTCGTTCTCAGGTTGGTTCCGGCGATCGTTCCGAACGTATAAGAACATACAATTTCCCGCAGGGACGCTTAACAGACCACAGATTAAACCACAACTTAAATGTATGGACGGTTATAGACGGTGATCTTGATGAACTGATTGATTTGCTTGTCGAATATGACCAGAAATTGAAACTGGAAAAATTGGCGCAGGTTGAATAAAGAGGTTTGCAGGTGATTGAAAGACGTTGTATCGGTTGTTGGCAGGTAAAAAACAGAGATGAAATGATAAAAATTACTGTCGATAATTCGGACGGCTCGCTGAAATTAAATCCAGATTCCTTAACATTTGGCAGATCCGCATATCTTTGTTATAATAAATTGTGTATTGAAAAGGCTTTCAAAAAAAATAAAATTGCAAAACACCTGAAAACCTCTGTACCAAACGAATTGAAAGGACAAATACTAAATGGGTTACGAAACAGTTAGAATAAGTGAATTAGCAAAAGAACTCGGACTTCCGAGCAAGGAGGTTGTGGAAAAATTTGCGCAAATAGGTGTAACAAATAAGACTCATTCAAGTACGGTAACTTTCGATCAAATCCGCAGATTAAAAGAATTCATTGCTAACGGCGGCGTAAAGAAGGTTCAGAAGCCGAAAGCGTTTGTTGTTAAGAAAGCAAAACAACCTGAAGAAACAGCACCGGCAAAAGAAACTGCAGTTGAAGATGTAAAAACTGAAGAAGAAACGGCTAAAAAGGTTGAAAAAGTTGATATTATAGAACGTCCAAAACAGGCTGAAACAAAGGTTGTCAGCAGATTGGAAATTGTCAGACGCGCTCCTAAAAAACCGGCAGTTGAAATTAAGCCTGCGACAAAGAAACCTGCCGGCAAAAAATCAGCATCAGAAGGAGATAAAAAACCGTTTGTACGCGGTGATAAAAATGCCGGCGAGAAAAAGTCTGCACAGAGCGACAAGTCATCAGCCGAAAACAGAGATTTTTCTTCTAAAAAGCCTATTCAGCGTCGTATAATTCCGCAGGAAATTTATGAAAATAAATCTCCGATGTCTTTAAATTCAAAACGGCGTTCGGATACAAAGAAAAAAGATAAAGATTTCAATAAAAAAGAAGAACAGGAAAGAATTTCTTTAGAAAAAGCTGCTGCCCAGCATCATAAAAAGAAAGCGGCAAAAGTTAAAGAAGTTGAAGAGGTAACGCAATTAGTTGTAAACAGAGCAATGACCATTTCCGAGTTGTCTGAAAAAATCAACAAAACACCTGCCGAAATTGTTAAATTTCTGATGCTTAACGGTGTTATGGCTACTGTTAACCAGTTAATTGATGTTGATGTTATCAAAAAAGTTTGTGCAGAATACGGATTGGTTGTTCTGGAAGAAGATTTGGATGCTTATATTGAAGAAGAACTTGAAAAAGAAGAAAAAGCAAAATCATTAACAGAAGTTGATAAAAAATTATTAAAGAAAAGAGCTCCTGTTATCAGTATTATGGGTCATGTTGACCACGGTAAAACAACTCTGTTAGATAGTATCAGGGCATCAAAACATAAAATTGTCGCAACAGAAGTCGGCGGAATTACGCAGTCAATAGGTGCATATACCGTATATGTAGGCGATAATCATGATAATAAGATTGTCTTTCTTGATACTCCGGGGCACGAAGCGTTTACCGAAATGCGTGCAAGAGGTGCAAAAGCGACAGATATTGCAATTCTTGTTGTTGCAGCTGATGACGGTATTATGCCTCAGACAATTGAAGCGATTAACCATGCCAAAGCCGCTGAAATTCCTATAATTGTTGCTGTTAACAAAATTGATAAACCGGGTGCAAATCCAGATAAAGTTTTGCAGCAGTTGACAGAACACGGTCTTGTTCCGGAAGAATGGGGCGGGGAAACAATTACCGTAAAAGTTTCCGCACTTCAAGGAACAGGCATTGACGAATTGCTTGAGTATATTCTTCTTGTAGCAGATGTTCAGGATTTAAAAGCAAATCCGAAAGCGGAAGCATCAGGTGTTGTAATTGAGGCAAATCTTGATAAAGGTAAGGGTCCTGTTGCTACTTTACTTGTTCAAAACGGAACATTGAGAGCCGGCAATTGTATTGTTGTAGGTACTGCCTGCGGCAGAGTTAGAGCTTTGTTATCAGACAGCGGTGAAAGAATACAAAAGGCTGAACCATCTACTCCTGTTGAGGTTCTAGGTTTGTCAGAAGTTCCTCAGGCAGGCGACTATTTTGAAGTTGTTAAAAACGAAAAAGAAATGAAATCAATAGTTGCCGAAAGAAAAGAAAAAGAACGCAATTCAAGATTAGAGGCAATGCTCCCTGCACATATAAGACGCGAAGCGGTAGCGGGTGATGATGATATTCCGCAGTTAAATCTTATTATAAAAGCAAATACTCACGGGTCTGCCGAAGCAGTAGCGCAGGCAATTGCGGCAGTTGAATCAAAAGAAATTGTGACAAAAATAATTCATGTTGGCGTCGGCGACATATCAGAAGCTGATGTTATGCTTGCTGCGGCATCTAATGCTTTGATTCTCGGATTTACGGTTAAAGAGGACAGCAATGCACTTGCTTCAGCCGAACGGGAAGGTGTAACAATCAAGAAATACGATATTATTTATCAATTGCTTGAAGATGTTGAAAAAACGCTGCTATCACTTCTTGAACCGGAAATTAAAGAAGTTGAACTCGGGAAAGCAGAAGTTCGTCAGGTATTTACAATCGGTAAAATCAACAAAATTGCCGGCTGCTATGTAACAGAAGGCAAGATTGTCCGCTCAAAAGATGCCGTTATATACAGAAATGGTGAAGAAATATTCAGAGGAGCAATTGACCAGTTAAAACGTTTCAAAGATGATGTGAAAGAAGTTGCTCAAGGTTTTGAATGCGGTATTTCTTTCAGCAAATTCAATGATATTGAAGTAGGGGATATTATAGAAGTTTCTACAAAAGAAGAAGTGGAAAGAAAATCTCTGTAGAAATTTAATCGGGTAGGAGAATATTGATATGACAAATATTTTTAAAATAGATACACCAATACGCAGAAGTCTGTATTTTGTGATTTCTACGCTAGTTACAATTGCTGTTGTTATTGAAGGGCAGGTTATTTCGCCATGGACAATTGATGTTTTGAATAATAATACTATACTCATAAACATCATTGAAGTTTCGATATACCTGTTTTTTACTTATATATATTTTACAACGGATAGTAAGAGAATCTGGCAGATATGCGGCAGCAAACAACTGGGAATTGTCACAGCAGCCTGTGCATGTTTTGTAAAAGTATTAAATGATGTGTTGTTTTATTTCAAGATAATTGATGTTCAAATCGGAATGATATTTTTCGGGTTGTTGTTCATATATTATCTTTTCATATTATTTCTTCCAAAAGACAGCCTTGTTGCTTTTGTTGCGGATATGAGCGGTTCCGGTGAAAAAAATGATAATAAATCAGATGATTCAGAGTCTTTGGAAGGCGAATCTTCTTCTGAGGAAGAAAATGCTGAAACAGTTGAAAATATCGAACAGCCTGAAAATTCTGAAAATGACGGGCAGCAAACAGATGCAGCCCCGGAACAGCAGCAGGAAAATACAGAGAATAATCAGGAAGAAAATAAGTAGAGTTTAATTTTTACAAAGACAAAAAGCCGGAACTTGAGCAAGTACCGGTTTCTTTTATTTTTAATAAGATTACATATTTTCCTCAAAAATATATTTATCTATTATTGTGCAGGCATCGTATATAAATTCTTTACAAGGTCGTTCTTTGTAGTATTGAGGTGTTCTTTTTGTCGGAATGAAAGAACTGTTTTCATCTCTATCCAGCCCCAGAAGTTCACGGCAGATTATTGTACCGTGTTTTTCTTTGAATTTTTGAGCAAGTGTTTGGATTAACTGGTAATGTTTCCCTTTGATGTCATCGTTGTTGTTTTCTGTATAGCCTTTGGCAAGTCCCGCAATCATAAACATTGCACTTACAGCCCCGCATACTTCCCGCAGTCTGCCCATTCCGCCGCCGAAAGAGGAAGAAAGTTTTAATGCGGTTTCCGTATCTATTCCGAATTTCTCGGAATAAACCATAAAGACTGATTGTGCGCAGTTGTATCCGTTTTCAAAGTTGTTTGCTGCTTTTTCTGGGTTTGTTGTCATAATTACTCTCCAAAAAGTTCATATAAAATAATCGAAACGGAAACGGCAAGATTTAAAGATTCAACAGTTTCAGCCATTTCAATTTTAACAGAATTCGTTGAGAATTTGATTAATTCGTCGGATAATCCCGCTGCTTCGCTGCCGAACATGATTAGGGCAGGGAATTTTATGTCGAAATTTTTTAGAAAATTTTTGCTTCTCGGCAATGTCGCAATACGTTGAAAATTTCCAAAAATTTGCTCTAACAGGTTAAAATCTTTAATCTGGAAGATAGGTATTTTCCAGAGATTGCCAACCGAGGCTCTGACACATTTCGGGTTATAAATGTCTGTGCTGTCGCCGTATAACACTATTGCTTCTGCTTGGAAGGCTACGGCTGTGCGCAGTATAGTTCCAAGATTGCCCAAATCTTTTATTTCTTCCAGCAGCACAACTTTTTTTGCTTTTTTTAGAACATCAAAATCATAAATTTTTTGTATTCCTACCGCGACGGATTCCGGTGCTGTTTCGGTTGTGGAAAGTTTTTTTAATACCGGTTCTGTTGTTTCTATCAGAATATTCTTTGCAAAATTATATTCTTGTATTTTATTTTTATTGACAAATATTTTCTCAATAATTATGCCGGAATCAAAGGCTTCTTTTATCGCTTTGTATCCTTCCAGCAGAAATTTTTTTTCTGAATTGCGGTACTTTTTTTGCTGCAATTTTGCTGTATTTTTAACAATTTCGTTATTTACGCTGGTGATTTCCATTATAACACCTCAAATTCTTCCAGTTGGACTTTTTCCTGCGGTGTCAGCATGTCAAAATTGATTAATTTTTTCTCATAGTTCATTCTTACAAAAGAATGTATTTGATTATCTTTGAAATAACATGAATTTTCCAGTCTTACACCGAAAGCCCCTTCTTTATAAAGTCCGGGTTCTATGGAAAAACACATCCCTTCTTTGAGAGGTGTTTTTGAAAGTTCGTGCGGGCTTAATTTTGGCGGGAATTCATGTACATTTATTCCTATTCCGTGCCCCAGTCCGTGATTGAATACAAATCCGTTCAAATCAAAAGTTTCAAACAGTTTATGAACAGGATAGTCAATATCATATCCGCTTACCGGTCTTTGCGGATTTGTTTTTGCATAATTGTAAGCGAGTAAAAATGCTTTTAAAACATAAGTATATATTTTTTTGTGTAATTCCGACGGTTCGCCTTTTACAAATACTCTTGTTATGTCTGTTGCAAGTCCGCCATCAAAATATGCTCCGCAGTCAATGAGTACAAGGCTTCCTTCTGTTATGATTTCATCTTTTGATGATTTTGAGTAATGTGCAAGAGCGGAATTTTTATCTTTTGCGACAATGGGTTTGAAACTTAGCCCTGCAGCACCCTGTTTTATAAATTCCGTTTCCAATTTTTGGGCAATATCAAATTCTGAAATATTACTGCTTTTTTCAATGTAATCACGAACGGCTTTTAATGCATTGTCTGTTTTTTGAAAGGCTTTTTTCAGATGTTCAAGTTCTGTATCGTTTTTCTGCGCTTTCATTATTTGAACCGGATTTTCTTTCATTTCAACGGCATTATTGCCGAGAAGCCGGTATTCATAAGCATTTATTGAGGACTTATCAATATAAACTTTTTTATTTATATTTTTTAAATCGTGTTCTAAATTTTTTAATCCTTCTCCGGAGTACAAAGTGTTTTTATCTTTACAGATAATTGCACGGGCAGTAATTTTAGCGGAAAAATTTTGTGAAAAATTCCTTTTGTTATACAGGTATGAAACTTCGTCCAAATCCGTAATATAGATGCATTCATCCGATTTTAGATTTTGTGAAATCTTTTGTATTTTTTCTTCCGGCGTCAGTCCCGTTAATGAAATATCAAGTGTAATATCTTTGTTATTTTTTCTTTGGATTTCAGTATCCAGAGGGTCTGTATTTAATAATTTTATATTTCTTTTTGCTTTAAAAAATTCATATTTATTTTGTGAAAGTTTTTTTGCGAAAACTCCCAATGTTTCATATTCAGGGATTAATTTAATAATTTCTTCCTGTTCGCTTTGATTATTTTTGAGTTTTACCACAGTAACAATTTCATGGTTGACTTCCTGATCTGCCTGAATGTGATATCGTCCGTCAACAAACTGGTATATTCTGTCCGGAGTAACAAGTGCTTCTCCGGTTGAGCCGGAAAAGTTTGTGAGTTTGTAACGGGAATTTTCTTCCGGCGAATTATATTCTACAAGAAATTCGTTTGTTGAATTTACAAGCAGATATTTTATATCGTTGTCATCCATGAAATTTTTAATTACTGTGATAGTATCCATAATTAATTTTTGTCAGTTAATTGAATTAAGTGCCATCCGAATTGAGTTTGAACCGGCTGCGAAATTTCACCCACATTCAGGCTGAATGCAGCATCTTCAAACGGCTTAACCATCATGCCTTTTCCGAAAAATCCAAGGTCCCCGCCGTTTTGACCTGATGGACAAAGAGATTTTTCTTCTGCAATTTTTGCAAAAGATGCACCGTTTTGAATTTCATCATAGAGTTTTTTTGCTTCCTCTTCTGTTTTTACCAAAATATGGCTTGCTCTGATTGATGTTGTCATAATTTTACTCCTGTTAATCTTTACCGGATAATTATAAAATAAAAAGGCTTGTCTTGCAAACATCAACAAAACAAGCTGGAAGTTATAAAACATGAAAAATTTTCTGATTAAAGTGTAAGTTCAAAATGTTTATACCAAACCGCAAAAAGAAAAATCTTGTCGCAACCCCGAAAAAGTGCCTGGACAATTTGAACTTACTTTATTATTTTAAACTGTCATGTGTAGAAATTTCACCATTCCGCAGAATAAATTTTGTTGTAATTCTGTTAGTATTTTTTACTAATTAAAAAGTATTATAATTTTCGGAATGAAATATGTGAACTAATATAGCAATTTCCACTAATAATATCCGGCGGAAATATATAGAATTCCTTAAACAAGAGTCTTGATTTTCCAATTTTTTTATTGTAGGATAACAATTGTAGAGCAAATACTTCATGCGGAAGTAGCTCAGTTGGTAGAGCGTCTGCCTTCCAAGCAGGCTGTCGCGAGTTCGAGTCTCGTCTTCCGCTCCATTTAAAAAGCAGTAATATCGGACTTTTTACAGAATTGTAAAATGTTCGATTTTTTAATTTCTGCAATTTTTCCAACATTTTTCCAACTTTTTTTACCACGCTGAAAAGTTTTATCTGTATAGAAATCAAGTTGTCAACTGTTGATACATTTGCATCAGGCGGGCGACGGTCTCTGATTCGGTCAGCCAGCGGAATTTGCCGGTTTGTTCATCTTTTATGCGGAATCCGTAAGCTTCCATAACAGCTTTGTCATTTTCCTGATGTGCTTTTCTGAGTTCAGGCGGCATTGTAAGTTCATC